>NZ_JAVAYD010000007.1:0-188928 GCF_041954735.1 Microbacterium sp. LS_15
GTCAGGTCAATGGACGGCGTCGGGGAGCGTGATCACACCGGTCTGCACGAGCTGGACGTCGCGGACCTCGCGCCCCATCAGACGGTTGGCGAGAGCCGTGAACTCGGCGGTCGAAGCGCCCGTGGCCTCGTAGACGTACGAGGCGGTCGCATCGGCGGGCGCGAGGAGGTCTCCCCGCACGAGCTGGCGGTATACATCGCCGGCGGTCTCGTCGTCACTCGACACCAGCGTCACTCCCTCGCCCATCACGTAGCTGATCGCACCGCGCAGGAACGGGTAGTGCGTGCACCCGAGAACGAGGGTGTCGACGTCGGCCTCCCTGAGCGGGGCGAGGTACTCCTCAGCGGTGGCGAGCACCTCGGGGGTGCCGGTGATGCCGGCCTCGACGAACTCCACGAAGCGGGGGCAGGCGGCGGTGAAGACCTGCAGCCGCTCGTTGACCTCGAGCATGTCCTGGTAGGCACGCGAGCCGATGGTGCCGACCGTGCCGATCACACCGACACGGCCGTTGCGGGTCGTCGAGACGGCTCTGCGCACCGCGGGGCCGATCACCTCGACCACCGGCACGTCGTAGCGCTCGCGGGCGTCGCGCAGCATCGCGGCGGATGCCGTGTTGCAGGCGATCACCAGCATCTTGACGCCCTGATCCACGAGCGTGTCGAGCACCTCGAGCGAGTAGCGGCGCACGTCGGCGATGGGCTTCGGTCCGTACGGCGAGTGGGCCGAGTCGCCGATGTAGACGAACGACTCGCGGGGCAGCTGGGCGCGGATGGCCCTCGCCACCGTGAGCCCGCCGACACCGGAGTCGAAGATTCCGATCGGCGCGTCGTTCATGACTCCCCAGCCTAGTCCGGCGCACCGACATGCGCGGCGTTCCCTGCGTCGGCCGTCACTAAGCTGAGCGCATGACGACGTCCACGGCGCTTCTGACCGATCGTTACGAGCTGACCATGCTCGCCGCCGCCCTGCGCGACGGGACGGCCGCACGGCCGAGCGTCTTCGAGTTGTTCTCGAGAAGACTCTCCGGTGGGCGTCGCTTCGGCGTCGTCGCAGGCACCGGACGCCTGCTGACGCTCCTGCGCGACTTCCGTTTCGGCGACGACGAGCTGCGATTCCTGCGCGACGGCCAGGTCGTCGATGCCGACTCCCTGAGGTACCTCGAGTCGTACCGCTTCACCGGCAGCATCCGCGGCTACCGCGAGGGCGAGCTCTACTTCCCCGGCTCCCCGATCCTCACCGTCGAGGGCAGCTTCGCGGATGCCGTCGTGCTCGAGACCCTCGCTCTGAGCGTGCTCAACCACGACTCCGCCGTCGCGACCGCGGCATCGCGGATGAGCATCGCCGCAGGAGAGCGTCCGCTCGCCGAGATGGGATCGCGACGAGCGGCGGAGCGTTCGGCCGTCGCCGCCGCGAGGGCCGCGTACATCGCGGGCTTCGGCGCGACGAGCAACCTGGAGGCGGGCCGCCAATGGGGCATCCCCACCATGGGCACCGCCGCGCATTCCTGGACGCTGCTCCACGACAGCGAGGAGGCCGCGTTCCGCTCGCAGATCGAGAGCCTCGGCACCAACACCACCCTGCTGGTCGACACGTACGACATCCGCACCGGCGTCGAGACCGCGATCCGGGTCGCGGGCACCGGACTCGGCGGGGTGCGCATCGACTCGGGCGACCTGCCGATCGTGGCCGCCGAGGTACGGGCGCAGCTCGACGAGCTCGGCGCCACGGCCACCCGCATCACCGTGACGAGCGACCTCGACGAGTACGCGATCGCCGCCCTCGCCGCCTCCCCCGTCGACGCCTACGGCGTCGGCACGTCGGTGGTCACCGGGTCGGGGTACCCCACCGCCAGCATGGTCTACAAGCTCGTCGCGCGGCAGGATGCCGACGGCTCCTGGGTGGGTGTCGCGAAGGCCTCGACCGACAAGGCCTCACACGGCGGATGCAAGGCCGCCTTCCGCACGCTGTCCGATGGCGTGGCCACCGCCGAGACCGTCGTCGTGTCTGATGGATTCGAGGAGCTCGGAACCGCCGCGGAGCACCCGGACGGTCGCGCCCTGCAGACGACGTTCGTCGACAACGGCGACATCGACACGGCGTTCGAGGGCGCGGCGGGGACGACGTCGGCGCGACAGCACCACCTGCGGGTCCGCGAAGAGCTGCCGGTACGAGCGCTCGCGCTCAGCAAGTCGGATCCGGCGATCCCGACGGTCTTCGTCGACGCCGAGTGACGGCGGTCGGTCAGCCGACCATCGACTCGTAGATCTCCTTGCAGGTGGGGCAGATCGGGAACTTCTCCGGGTCGCGACCCGGCGTCCACTTCTTGCCGCACAGCGCCCGCACCGGCTTGCCGGTGATCGCGGACTCGAGGATCTTGTCCTTCTTCACGTAGTGCGAGAAGCGCTCGTGGTCGCCCGGTTCGAGATTCTCCTCCCGGAGGAGCTCTTCCAGTTCGCGATCAAGCGTTGCCACGCCGCCCTGATCGGGGCTGTCCAGCGGAGTACTCATGACGAGATTCTAGCCGCGCGTGCACGACGTCGGGCGGGCGTCATGCCGTCTCGACGAACTCCATCAGCCGTTCACCGCCGCGCTCGAAGATCAGACCGCCGACGGTCACGCCGATCGCGAGCACCGCGACGCCCGTGCCGAGCCCCGTCCAGAAGGTCGCAGGCGCGTACTCGGAGCCCTCGAAGACGGTCATCGCGAACAGCCACGCCGTCGGAGCGCTGACGATGATCGCTCCGAGGAACGCCGCCGCCGGGCCGAAGACTCCGCGGGATGCCGCACGCTGCGGCTGCTGGAACGGACTGTCACCCGGGCGTGAGACGGCGTAGGGCGCGACGGCCGAGACGATGCTCGAAAGCCCGAGACCGGCGAGCAGCAGGCTCGCTCCGAGACCCACGAGCGGGAGCAGGAGCCGCCAGTCGTCGATCCACAGCAGGGTGAGCGGCACGGCGATCGCGAGAACCGGCACAGCGACGAGCACGACGGGGACGAGCCGGCCGAGACGGTCCGGAGCGCCGCGTACCCCGCTGGCCACATGCGTCCACAGGGCTGTGGAGTCGTACGCGACGTCGTTGTGCGGCAGCCAGCCGAAGAACAGCGCCATCACCGGCACGGGGAACAGCGCGGCGATCTCGAGCGGCACGCCGGCGACGAGCAGCGGGAGCACCGTGAGGACGCCTGCGATCGGCACGACGATCACGTTCATGATGTAGCGGCGGTCGCGCAGCCAGTACACGAGACTGCGCGCGGCGATCGCGCCGAAGGCGTTCGACGGCAGCAGGCCGAACCACCCGAGGCCCGTGCGCTCACGGGAGGCCGCTGGGCGCTCGGTGGTGGTGAGCAGGCGACGGACGAGCCATGTCCAGAGGACCCAGAGCACGGCGGCGGTGGCTGCAGCGATGAGGCCGCTGATCCACGAGCTGGACGTGTCGCCGGCTGCCGCCGCGAACAGGAACCGCGGGGCGGCCGCGATCGGCGTGAGCCCGACGACCGCCGTGACGTTCGCGACCGAGGCGGGAACCTGTCCCTCCCAGTTGAGCGACGCGAGGAAGACGGCGACGGGGAAGGCGACGACCAGCACGGCGAGCGCGAAGACGGCCGTGAGCTCGCGCGAGCGCCGCTCCGGGAGCAGGAGGGCGTTGAGGGCCATCCCGATGCGGGCCACCACGACGGTCGAGAGCACCGCGAGGACGCTCATCAGCACGGCAGCCGGCCACGGCGCTCCGAGGCGGATGGCGACGATGCACACGCTGCAGTGCACGGCGAGGACGGCGAAGCTCGGCACGCTCACGAGCGACGCGAGCGCGAGGATCCACGGCATCCGACGTTCATCGACGCCGAAGACCGCGAAGCGCCGCGGGTCGAGCTGATCGGTGGCGCCGACGAGCAGCGGGCCCACGAGGAAGCCGAGGAACAGCGCGCCGCTGCCGAGCACGATCACGGTGCGCGCGACCTCGACCGGCGCGTCGTCGAGACTCAGGATCGCCGAGCACACCACCACGGTGAGCGCCACGACGACGACGAACATCAGCAGGGTACGCACCCGTCGTTCGCCGCGCAGCGACCCGATCAGGAGCGCTGCCCTCAGTCGGAGAACGTGTGCAGCCACTCGAGCCCCTCCACCTCGCCGATGCCGCCGGAGAGCTCGACGAACCGCGCCTCGAGCGTCTGGCCGGCCCGCACCTCGTCGATGGTCCCCTCGGCGAGCACGTCGCCGCCGACGATGATCGCCACACGCGAGCACACGCGCTCGACGAGGTCCATGCCGTGGCTGGAGAGGATGACGGTGCCGCCGTGCGCCACGTACGCGCGGAGGATGTCGAGGATCACCGCAGACGACACGGGGTCGACGGCCTCGAACGGCTCATCGAGCACCAGCACCCGGGGCGAGTGGATCATCGCACCCGCGAGCATGATCTTCTTCGTCATACCCGCGGAGTAGTCCGACACCACTCGTCCGAGCGCGTCGCCCAGGTCGAAGGCCCTGGCGAGGTCGCCGACGCGCTTCTCGATCACGTCGGAGGCCAGCCCGCGCAGCAGGCCGTAGTAGTAGAGGAGTTGCCGACCGGTCAGCCGATCGAAAGTGCGGAGCCGGTCGGGGAGCACGCCCATCATGCGTTTCGCCGCCAGGGGCTTGGCCGCCTGGTCGATGCCGCAGATCACGACCTCGCCGCCGTCCGACCGGAGCAGACCGGCCACGATCGACAGGGTCGTCGTCTTGCCTGCGCCGTTGGGGCCGACGATGCCGTAGAACGATCCGGCCGGAACCGTGAGGTCGATGCCGTTCACCGCCGTGTGGTCGCCGAAGTTCTTGACCAGACCGCGGATCCGGATGGCCTCGGTGCCCGGTTCGATCGTGGGCTCGCCCGACGCGCGCTCCTGCGGACTGGTCGATTCCTCTTCGGGATCGAGCGCCCCGTCGACGGTCTCGACGGACGTGTCCGCCGCTTCTGCGGGAGCGTCGGCCGCTGGCACCTGAACGTCCGTCGTCGGCGCGGCCTCATCCTCGGGCGATGCGACCGCGGGCTCGGCCGTGGTCTCTGGCTCGGCCGTGGTCTCCGGCTCGGCGGGGGGCGCCGACTCGACTGCAGGCTCGATCGTGGGCTCCGGCTCACCCGCCGGGTCCGGGTCGAGCGTGGGCTCCGGGTCGACCGCGGGCTCAGGCTCGACGGCGACAGCGCCGACGGGTTCAGGCTCGTCGGCGACAGCCGTCTCGGCGACCGGCTCGGCCGCGGCCTCGCGCTGATCGCGCCCGGTGGCTTCCACGGCCGAGACCTCCTCCTCCGCAGGTCTCCGCTCGGCTGACGCCGCCTCCGCAGTCTTCCGTTCTGCCTCGGCAGCCTCCGCAGCCGCCTTCGCTGCGGCGGCGTTGGCGGCCCTGGTCTGGGCGGCCTTCTTCGCGGCTGCGGACCTGGCCGCGGCCGTGCGCGCCGCGCTCGTGCGGGCTGCCGACTTCGCCGCCGCGCTCTTCTCTGCTGCGGACTTCGCCGCTGCGGTCTTGGGAACCGACCCGGAGGCCGGGGTCTTCGGTGCCCGCGCGGTCGAGGCGGTCGAGCTCTTCGCCGTGGTGGCCGAAGACGGACGCGCAGCGCTCTTCGAGGCGGGAGACCCCTTGGCCGCGGCCGGTTTCCCCGCCGCGCCGGTCCTGGCCGAGTTCTTGGCCGCGGCAGCGCGGGCCGCGGCAGCGGCACTCGGCTTGGCGGGCGTCTCGGAACTGGCGGGACGAGTGACGGGTTCCGCGACCACCTCGACGGTCGGCGCGGCCTTCTCGGCCGCGGAGCGGCTCGGCGCGCGGCGCGCCGGCGTCTTCTTCGCGGGGGTCTTGCGGGCCGGCGTCTTCTTCTCAGACGAGCTCGCGGAGTCAGCCACCTGATCGGTGCGGTCGTCGGGGGAAGCAGTCACCGTCCTACGGTATCAACGGGCACGACATTCTCCACGGCCCACCGCAACATTGCCCAGCGGATCAGACGAAACGCCGTCGCGCAAGGCTCTGGACGAATCTGAGCGTCCGGTGTGTAGTGGGTCACGAAACGGCAACAGGAGTGCCCGACCCCGGGCGTTCCCAGGCTCTATCGCTAGCATGACTCACGGCACGACGAAGTGTCCGGTCGGTGAACCGACCGTGAACACCAATCCTTTAGGAGCACTCGTGACTCTTCAGACCGTCATCCTCGCCGCAGGCATGGGCTCGCGCCTCGGCCGTGCGCTACCCAAGCCGCTCACCGAACTGAGCGACGGCCGCACGATCATGCGTCAGCAGCACGACAACATCCGCGCCGCCTTCGGCTCAGACGCCCGCATCACGACCGTCGTCGGCTACCGCGCCGAGACCATCATCGAGGCGTTCCCGAACGTCAACTACGTGCACAACGAGCGCTACGACGAGACCAACACCTCGAAGAGCCTCCTGCGGGCCCTCGGCGCGACCGGCAAGGCGGGTGTCCTCTGGATGAACGGCGACGTGGTGTTCGACCCGATGATCCTCGGCCGCGCTGCCGCGTACATCGAGCGCGACCAGTCGTTCGTGACCGTCAACACCTCCAAGGTGAGCGATGAGGAGGTCAAGTACACCGTGACCTCCGAGGGCTTCATCAAGGAGCTCTCCAAGACCGTCAAGGGCGGCCTCGGCGAAGCGGTGGGCATCAACTACATCTCGTCCGCTGACAAGAAGGCGTTCATGCGCCAGCTGCAGCGGGTCGAGGACCAGGACTACTTCGAGCGCGGCCTCGAGCTCGCAATCGCCGAGAACGGCCTGCTTCTCGAGCCGATGGACGTCTCCGACCTGTACGCGGTCGAGATCGACTTCGCGGAAGACCTGGAGCGGGCGAACCTCTTCGTCTGACCACTCGGACTCTGCACGAAAGCCCGGCCCCGTCAAGGGAGTCGGGCTTTCGGGTTTTTCGCGGCGGGGATTCCTATGATCGGCTCATGGCTCCGAAGGTGCACAAGATCCACTCCCTTCCCGACGACTCCCCCTGGGACAAAGGGGTGCCGCCGGTCGGTTCGACCGAGCATCCGCTGATGGTGCGCGGTCTCGACCGCGTCCTCGCCATCCAGCGCCCTCTGGTCCTCGCCCACATCCGCAGCATCCGGCTCCGGAACCCCCAGGCGACCCCGGCGGAGATCATCCGCATCCTCGAGCGTCGCTACCTCGCGGCTGTGACGGCGGGCGGCGCCGCCGTCGGCGCGACGGCCGTCGTCCCCGGCATCGGCACCGGGATCACCCTCGCGCTGTCGGGTGTCGAGACGGTCGGCTTCGTCGAGTCGACGGCCCTGTACGCCCAGTCGGTCGCCGAAGTGCACGGCATCCCCGTCTCCAACCCCGACCGCGCCCGAGCGCTGGTCATGACGTTGATGCTCGGCAAGGAGGGCGTCGACCTCGTCGGTCAGCTCGCCGGTCAGGCTGTCGGGCGGGGTGGATCGCGCTCGTCCTACTGGGGTGAGCTCGTGACGAAGTCGCTCCCCCGCGCCGCGGTCGGCCCGCTTGCGGACCGGCTCAAGAGCGCGTTCATCAGGCAGTTCGCAGCCAGGGGTGGTGCGTCGTTCCTCGGCAAGGCCCTGCCGTTCGGCGTGGGCGCTGCCGTCGGCGGCGCGGGGAACCACATCCTCGGCCGCCGCGTTCTCACCACCTCGCACAAGGCGTTCGGGGCGGCGCCGTTGGAGCTGCCCGCGGAACTCGAGCCCGTCCCCGGATCCGAGAGGCTCGAGCAGCGCGTCCTTCGTGGAGCGCGCTTCGGCGGCAGCGCCGTCGCCGGCGCGGCGGGCTCCGCGGCGCGCGGGCTGGGATGGGCCGGTCGACGGCTGGGCGAGATCACCACCCGGAGCGGACGTTCGGGCGACAGCCATGACCCCGAGGAGCTGCGCGGAGGGCACCACCTCCCCGGTGTCGCCTCCTCCGACTCGTCGCCGGCGGGGCAGATCGCGGATCGCTGAGCCTCCTGCTCGGCGATCCGATACCCCGGGCGGATCCTCCCGAAGTCACCAAAGGATCGGGCGTGCCGTTGTGTCGAGCATCCAACGGGCCGCGCCGACCCGACGATAGGGTGGAATCCGTGACGGAACAGCCCGAACTCTCGACCACCGCCGGCAGACTCGCAGACCTCCGCGCTCGCTACAACGAAGCCGTTGTCGACGCCGAGAAGATCGCGCAGGAGAAGCAGCACGCCAAGGGCAAGATGACCGCCCGCGAGCGCATCGAGCTGCTCGTCGACCCGGGCAGCTTCGTCGAGTTCGACGAGTACGTGCGGCACCGCACCACGGCCTTCGGCATGGACCGCAACCGTCCGTACGGCGACTCCGTCGTCACCGGCGTCGGCACGATCCACGGCCGGACCGTCGCCGTGTACTCACAGGACTTCACGACCTTCGGCGGGTCCCTCGGCGAGGTGTCCGGCGACAAGATCATCAAGATCATGGAGTTCGCGCTCACCAACGGCATGCCGATCATCGGCATCCTGGACTCCGGCGGCGCGCGCATCCAGGAGGGCGTGCTCGCCCTCAGCAAGTACGGCGAGATCTTCCGCCTCAACACCCGCTCGTCGGGTGTCATCCCGCAGATCTCGATCATCATGGGTCCGGCGGCCGGCGGCGCCGTCTACGGCCCCGCGCTCACCGACTTCGTCATCATGGTCGACAAGACCAGCCAGATGTTCGTGACCGGCCCCGACGTCATCAAGACCGTCACGGGCGAGGACGTCGGCATGGAGGAGCTCGGCGGCGCGCTCACGCACAACACGCGCTCCGGCGTCGCGCACTACCTCGCGCAGGACGAGGACGACGCGCTCGACTACGCACGCACGCTGCTGAGCTTCCTGCCGGACAACAACATGGCGGAGATCCCCGGCTACGAGAGCGGCTTCGAGTGGGAGACCACGGATGCCGACCGCTCGCTGAACACGATCATCCCCGACTCCCCCAACCAGCCCTACGACATCCACTCGGTCATCGAACACGTGGTCGACGCCGGCGACTTCATCGAGGTGCAGCCGCTGTTCGCGCCGAACATCGTGATCGGCTTCGGCCGCGTCGAGGGCCGCTCCGTGGGCATCATCGCGAACCAGCCGTCGCAGATGGCCGGGACGCTGAACATCGAGGCGGGCGAGAAGGCGAGCCGCTTCGTGCGCTTCTGCGACGCGTTCTCCATCCCGATCGTGACGCTCGTCGACGTCCCCGGCTACCTGCCGGGCACCGACCAGGAGTGGACGGGCGTGATCCGCCGCGGCGCGAAGCTCATCTACGCATACGCCGAGGCCACCGTGCCGATGGTCACCGTCATCCTGCGCAAGGCCTACGGCGGCGCGTACATCGTCATGGGCTCCAAGCAGCTCGGCGCCGACGTGAACCTCGCGTGGCCCACAGCGGAGATCGCCGTGATGGGCGGACAGGGCGCCGTGAACATCCTCTACCGCAACGAGATCCGCAAGGCCGAGGAGGCGGGTGAAGACGTGGCAGCAGTGCGCACTCGGCTCGCGAACGAGTACACCTACAGTGTCACCTCGCCGTTCCTGGCCGCAGAGCGCGGCGAGATCGACGGGATCATCGAACCGGCGAACACGCGCGTGTCGATCGCGAAGGCACTGCGGGCCCTCCGTGGCAAGCGCGCCGAGCTGCCTCCGAAGAAGCACGGGAACATCCCGCTGTGAGCGCGCCATCGGATGCCGTCGCGGCGACGGGCGAACAGCCCCCGACGATCGAGATCACGCGCGGGAACGCCACGGAGGAGGAACTCGCCGCGCTGATCGCCGTGGTCAGCGATGCGTACGCGCAGGAGTCGGCGGAGGCCGTGGCGGAGGAGCCGCAGGTGTCGGCGTGGATGAGGACGCAGCGATCCCTCCGCAAGCCGCTGCGGCGTGATATCCCCTGGGGGCGCTTCTCCGGTTGAGACCGGGCACACGGGCCGAGCCTGCGGGCCCGTGAGCCCCCCAGCTCACGGGCCGCGCAGAGAGTCTCCGCTGTGCACGCGGGGACCCACCCCCCGGATTCACCCCAGTCGGCGCACCGGTTTCGATAGTACATCGACTGGACTTATCCCTCCGACCGCGACACCGATATACCGGTATCTCAGGTGAAGACCGATTCAGTCGTCGAGGTAGAGGTCTGACGCGCGGGGGGTGAGCACGGCATCGAGCACCACACAGGCCGCCCCCACCGCCCCGACGTCCTCGCCTACGACGGTGCCGTCGATGGGGATCGATCGCAGCGCTCGGGTGGCGCTGCGGCGATGCACCATCTCGGGGAGGATCGGCAGATAGAGGTCGCTGAGAATCGCCCAGCACGGCCCGCCGAGCACGACGCGGTCGACGTCGAGCAGGTCTGACAGCACGGCGATGAGGATCGACAGATGCGCGGCCGCGGTCTCGAGCGCCGCCACCGCCGCCGGCTCCCCGTCCGTCGCCCGCTCGCACAGGCGGGTGAACCGTGCTTCGACCGCCTGAACGTCCTCGGGATCGACGGTGTCCGCGAACAGGCCTGCGCGCTCCGCCCGCTCCACGATCGCCTGCGGAGTGCACACCACGTCGACGCACCCGCGCGCGCCGCACGAGCACGCCGGCCCCGCCGGGTCGACGATGATGTGACCGATCTCCCCGAAGTTGCGCGAGCTCCCCCTGATCGCATCCCCGTCCCGCACCAGGGAGGCACCGATGCCGGTGCCGAGGTACACGAAGACGAACGAGCCGTCAGCCGCCCACCGCCCGGTCCACTGCTCCCCCACGGCGGCGGCGACCGTATCCTTCTCCAGCATGACGTCGAAGCCCGACGCCTCGGCCACGACTGCGCGAAGCGGCACCCGACGCCAGCCGCGCAGCTTGGGCGGGTCGATCACCGTACCCCTCTCCGCGTCGAGCGGCCCGGGAACGGCCACGCCCACGCCGGCGACCAGTCGACGGTCGACCGCGGAGTCCTCGACGACCGTCTCCACCGTGTGCGCCATCGCGTCCGCGATGCTCTCGGGTGCCTTGTCTCCTGTCCGCACGGATCGACGCCGCCGAACGGCGCCCGACATGTCGAGCAGCACGACCGTGATGACGGCCGGGTCGAGGTGCACGCCCACGGCGAAGCGGCTCTCGGCGACGAGCCGCAGCGTCACCCGTGGTTTCCCCGGCCCGTTGATCGTGCGGCCGGCTTCGGCGATGAGCCCCTCATCGAGCAGGCGTCGCGTGATGTTCGTCACCGTCTGGGCGGACAGGCCGGTCGCGTCCACGAGCTCGATGCGACTGAGCCCGTCGACGGAGCGGCGGATCGCTTCGAGAATCACCGACTGGTTGAAGTCGCCCATCCGCGGCAGGTTGGTACCCCGGCGCATTGCCATGTCCCATCTTCTCGCACGAAGGCCGATCCGTGTCCCCCAAAATACCTACAGACAACGTCGTCGAGAACCGTGAGACTATAGGGGACGCTTCGCGTTCGGCTGGTCTCTCTGTCCCAGGGTAGATAGACGCAGACCGGTCATCGGCGGACGGTTTTCGGGTAACTGTTCCGCACGGCGAGGGGCTGGCGGTTTCGCCGCCCCTCGCCCATTCTCTTACCGCCCTCGCCTCCGATCACCTCCCCCGGTCGGAGTCGAGGCGCGCGCGTCGAGGCGCGCTCCCGAGTCACGGCGCGGCCGATCAGCGCGGTCGTCCAGTGCGTCCGTCAGCGCGGGATCTCGTGCCAGACGTCGACCGCGTCGTCGTCGCTGGCCCTTCCCGCGCTCGCCCTGCCGACCACGGTCACCGCGGTCCGCGGATCCCTGGCCGCCCGGATGATCCATCTCTCGGCATTCGCCGCGCGCAGCACCTCGGCGAGCTCGTCGCGGATCTCCGCCCGTCTGGCTTCGGTCACGTCGTCGAGCCCGCCCTCGTCGAATACTGTGACGACGGCACCCCTGCGCCTGGCCTCCTCGATGGCATCCCGCACCGCGTCGTTGAGCAGATCCGCCCCTCGGAGCTCGTCCCGGAGCCGGCCCTCGGCGAGGCGGGCCTCCACACGCTCCTCGGGGTCGAGCTCGCCGTGGGTCGCCACAGCGCGGCTCAGCAGTGGACCGGCTACGGCCACCGCGAACTGCGTGCGCAGGCGCCGCTCTTTCTGCCGCACCTGCTGCGTGGCGTGCCACGCCGACACGGCCTGCTGGATGCCCGCGAGGCGCTCGGTGTCGCGGACGGCGCGATCCCAGAACATGACGAGCAGATGCGCGACGGCCACCCACATCACCGAGCCCACCAGACCCAGCGACAGGGCGACGAAGAACCCGAGCGCGGCTGAGGACGCGGCGATCAGCACGACGATGACCAGCCATCCGATCACCAGTCTCCGCCGCACGACGCAGACGATGCCGAGCAGCCCGAGCGCTCCGATGTACCAGGTGGCGAACGGCGCGATGAGCGTGACCGGGTCGAGGGACAGCGTGACGAGCGCGGGTATCGCCGCACTCGAGAGGAGCGCCAGCACCGCCGTCCAGAGCGGCATCCGCACCGACGTCGCGGAATCCCACAGGATGGCGGCGCACACGACGACGAGGTACAGACCGATCGCGGCGACCATGAGCAGGGGCGCCGTCGGCTGTTCGATCCACCACACGCCGCGCGCCACGAAGTACATCGCGAACCCGACGGCCAGCGAGGTCGCGACGCTGCGCACCGTCCTGTTCACGAGCGCTCCCACCCGAGGGTGACCGTCGTGCCCAGTTCCGACGAGTCGATGTCCGCGGTCCCGGCGACTCCCGCCATGCGCGCGAGGATGGAAGCCCGGATGCCGAGACGGTCGGCGCCGATCGCGTCGAGGTCGAAGCCGGGGCCGGTGTCCGAGATCTTCACGGCTATGCGCTCGTCGCCGCCCGCTTCCACCAGGATGTGCACGCCGCGGCCGTGCGCGTGCGTCACGGCGTTCCCCAGCGCCTGCCGCGCGGCGAGCACGAGCGCCCGCGCGACCCTGCCGGGCAGGAGCCCGGTCGCACCGCGCTGCTCGACGATCGCGTCCGCCCCCAGCTCGGAGAGGGCGCGACGCAGCTCGGCGACGATCTGATCGGTCGCCACCGGCTCGTCGCTGCCCTCCTGAGCGACCGCGGCCTCGGTGTTCGCCAGTCGGGTGAGGGCCTCGCGCGCCATGCCGACGGCGAGCTCTCGGGCTCGCTCGCCCTCCGCGCGTTCCACAGCGATGAGTGCGGCCAGCACACTGTCGTGCATGAGGGCCGACATCGCCACCCGCTCCTCCTCCGCGGCGGCTGCGGCTGCGGCATCCGCGTACGACGACACCGCGCGCGCCCTGGCCTCGTCCACTCCCGAGGCCACCGAGCGGAACATCCAGCCGAGCGAGATGATCACGATGCCGAGGATGAGGGTGAACGAGACGTCGAACGCCGTGGTGACCCAGAAGTCGCGCGAGAAGCCTCCCTCGACGAGCCGCACGTATCCGTACACGAGTGGAAGGCCGACGGCCCACGCGAACTGCAGCCACAGGGGGAACGCGAGCATCGCGGCGACCACCCCGACGTTCACGAGGAAGAAGATCCAGGGCTGGGTGGCCGAGCCCGCGGACACGCCGACCAGACTCGGCCATGCGCCGAGAGCGAGCACGTACACGATCGCGAAGAGACCGGATGCCGTGCGCACGCCGCGTCCGACCAGGCACGCGACCAGCATGAGGGCGAACGGGATGTAGACCGCGAGCAGCGTGACCACGCGGGGCGCGTCGCTCCAGGACGTCGTCGGAATGGCGGCGAAGAGGGCTTGGACCCCCAGAACCGAGGACCCGATCGCGACCACGGTCGCGAGGATGCGCTCCATGCGCTTGCCGGTGAAGCGCTCGAACTCGGTCTCCACGCTGCCCGGGGAGGGGATCTGACCCCAGGCCTCGCGGATGCTGAGCGGCTCAGTGGGCACTCGGCGTCCCGTCGGCGGCGACGATCCCGTCCTCCATCGCGCGCCGGAGCAGGTCGACCTTGGTGGGCGCGGGGCGACCGACGTCGACGTATTTCACGCGGATGCGGGTGATGTTCTCCTTGGCGGTCGAGTACGCAACTCCCAGCCGCTCGGCGACGGCCTTGAGCGGCAGACCCGTCGCGTACAGGCGCAGCACCTCACGCTCGCGCGACGACAGCTGCGCGTCGGCGAAGTCGCGGTCCCCATCGACGGCGCTCGCCCACTCGACGTTGTTCAACGCCTCGCCCTGAGCCACGGTGCGGATGGCCTCGAGCACGTCGTCGAGCGCGGAGGACTTGCTCACCACGCCCGCGGCGCCGGCGACGAGCGCCTCTCGGACGGCTGCGGGACGGTCGGCGACGCTGTGGATCACGACGCTCGCTCCGTCGGCCACCAGCGACGACACGTTCTCGGTGACGGTCGTGCCGTCGCCGAGCGTCAGGTCGAGGACGACGACATCGGCGGGGGCCGCGGAGGTCGCCGCACGCCAGTCGAGGTACGCGCCGACGGTGCTGCCGGAGAAGACCACGGTCCCTGCGCCGTCACGCGCACATGCCGCCTCGAGTCCCAGACGGACGGACTCGTGATCATCGATCAGTGCGACCCTGCTCATCCGCCCAGCCTACTGATTAGTCGAGTCGTTGGAGATCGGCGGTCAGCGGGTGAGCAGCGCCACGACCTCGAAGTGGTGCGAGTGCGGGAAGAGATCGAAGGCGCGCAGCCGCGGCACCTGCCAGCCGTGCTCGCGGAACGTACCGAGATCGCGCGCCAGCGCGACAGGGTCGCAGGCCACGTAGGCGATCGCCTCCGGCGCGAGTGCGTTCAGCGCCTCGACGACCTGGCGTCCCGCGCCCGCACGGGGCGGATCGAGCACCACGGCGCCCGCCCCGGCATCCGTCGGCAGAGCTGTCAGGAAGCGGTCGACGCGCGCCGTGACCGCTGTCACGTCCAGCGGGGCGAGGTTCGCCGCCGCATGCGCGGTCGCCCTCGCGTTGGCCTCGACCGTGACGATGTCGGTTCCGCCGAGGTCGGCGAGCGTCGCGGCGAACAGTCCGACTCCGCCGTAGAGGTCGTAGTGGGTGCGGCCCTCGTCGACGTGTCCGTCGAGGATGCCGTACACGGCCGCGTCGAGCACCGAGGCCGCGCGCGGGTGCACCTGCCAGAACCCGCCGGCGTCGAGCTGGAACCGCCGATCGCCGACCTGCTCGAACACGATCTCCGGGTCCGGTCTGCGGCTCGTGCCGCGTCGAGGGCGCTCGGTCCGGGCGTCGCGGCGGATGACGCGGACCTCTCCGTCCGCCGGCTCGACCAGCTCGACGCTCCCCGGACGCGCGCCGTCGAGTCCCCGCGCGGCGTCCGCCACCGCGGGTCGGGCGAGCGGATGTGATTCGACCGGGATGACGCGGTGACTGCGGGCAGCGTAGGGGCCGATCACACCGTCGTCGTCGACGTGGAGTGTGACCCGGGAGCGCCACCCCGTCCCATCGCCGGAATCGACGGCTTCGACCTCGGGCGCTACGAGCCCCGCCCCGGCGAACCTGTCCAGCGCCTCGCTGAGCACCTGACGCTTCACCGTGCGCTGGTGCGCGAGATCGATGTGACCGAGATCGGCGCCGCCGGCCCGCTGCTCGGGCGCCCGCGACACGTCGGCCTCCGCCCAGACATGCGGTCGACGGTGCGGGGAGGCATCGAGCACCTCCACGGTCTCCGCACGCCAAAAGCTCTTGGAGGAGCCCGCCGAGTCGGCGTCGAGGCGTGCCCGGACGCGCTCCCCGGGGATCGCGTCGGAGACGAACACGACGCGCCCCTCGTGGCGGGCGATGAACGTGCCGCCGTGCGCGATTCCCGTGATGTCCAGATCGAGCAGGTCGGGGGAAGAAGTCATCCTTCGAGGATACGGTGGTGCACATGCGCGTCTGCCTGGCCTCCACCTCCCCCGCCCGTCTCATGCTGCTCCGGCAGGCGGGCATCGAGCCGCTGACCGAAGCACCCGGGGTCGACGAGGAGGCACTGGCCGCGTCGGCAGCGGCCACGCGCGGATCCGAGCTCCCTCCTGCCGAGCTCGTGCTGCTGCTCGCCAGGGCCAAGGCCGCGGACGTCGCGCACCGGCTCGCATCCGAGGGGTCGTTCGACGGGATCGTGATCGGCGGCGACTCGATGTTCGCGCTCGGCGGCCGGGTCTACGGCAAGCCCTACACGCCCGAGGAGGCCACTCGGCGGTGGCGGGAGATGCGGGGCGCGACCGGCATCCTGCACTCCGGGCACTCCGTGTTCCGTGTCTCGCCTGGTGTCGATCCGGTGGAGGCGACTGCGACGGCCGAAGCGTCCGTGACGTTCGCCGACGACGTGTCCGATGCCGAGATCGAGGCCTACGTCGCCTCCGGCGAACCCCTGCACGTGGCGGGCGCCTTCACGGTCGACAGCCTGGGCGGCGCGTTCATCACCCGTGTCGACGGCGATCCGTCGACGGTGGTGGGCATGTCGCTGTCGACCGTACGGCGTCTGGCCGCTGAACTCGGCGTCCGCTGGACCGACCTCTGGTCGTAGGGTCCCCTCCACGTTTCTCCGTCTTTCTTGTGGGGAGTCGTCAAAGCGATCGGCCCTCTTCTCGCTAGGCTGGCAACCATGCCTGATATCGCCAAGGTGCTCATCGCCAACCGCGGCGAGATCGCCGTACGCATCATCCGTGCCGCCCGGGATTCCGGAATCGCATCGGTCGCCGTCTACGCCGACCAGGACCGCGATGCGCTGCACACCCGTCTCGCCGACGAAGCCTACGCCCTGGGCGGTGCCACGAGCGCGGAGACCTACCTGCAGATCGAGAAGATCCTCTCGGTCGCCCGACGCGCCGGCGCCGACGCCGTGCACCCGGGCTACGGCTTCCTCGCGGAGAACGCCGACTTCGCGCGGGCCGTCATCGGTGCGGGCATGACCTGGATCGGACCGTCCCCCGAGGCCATCGAAGCGCTCGGCGACAAGGTCACCGCGCGACACGTCGCCGAGAAGGTCGGCGCACCGCTCGCCCCCGGAACGCCCGGCCCCGTCTCCGGCGCCGACGAGGTCGTCGCCTTCGCACAGGAGTACGGCCTGCCCATCGCCATCAAGGCCGCGTACGGCGGCGGCGGACGCGGCCTCAAGGTCGCCCGAGAACTCGACGAGGTCGCCGAGCTGTTCGAATCGGCGACCCGCGAGGCCGTCGCCGCCTTCGGCCGCGGCGAATGCTTCGTGGAGAAGTACCTCGACAAGCCCCGGCACGTCGAGACCCAGTGCCTCGCGGATGCCGCGGGCAACGTCGTCGTCATCTCGACGCGCGACTGCTCGCTGCAGCGCCGTCATCAGAAGCTCGTCGAGGAAGCCCCGGCCCCGTACCTCACCGAGGAGCAGAACGCTCAGCTCTACGCCGCGTCGAAGGCGATCCTCAAAGAGGTCGGCTACGTCGGCGCCGGCACCTGCGAGTTCCTCATCGGCGCAGACGGCACGGTCTCGTTCCTCGAGGTGAACACCCGCCTGCAGGTCGAGCACCCGGTGTCGGAGGAGGTCACGGGGATCGACCTGGTCCGCGAGCAGTTCCGCATCGCAGCCGGCGGCACCATCGACTACGACGACCCCGCACCGACCGGGCACTCCTTCGAGTTCCGCATCAACGGCGAGGACCCTGGTCGCGGCTTCCTTCCCCAGCCCGGACCCATCCACGTCTTCAAGACGTTCGGCGGCCCCGGCATCCGCCTGGACTCCGGCGTCACCGCCGGCGATTCCGTCTCCGGCGCCTTCGACTCGCTGCTCGCGAAGATCATCGTGACCGGCAAGGACCGCGCCGAGGCCCTCGAGCGCTCGCGTCGTGCCCTGGAGGAGTTCGAGGTCGCGGGCCTCCCCACCGTGCTCCCCTTCCACCGCAAGGTCGTCAACGACCCGGCGTTCACGGCGGAGAACGGCGAGTTCGGCGTCTTCACGCGCTGGATCGAGACCGAGTTCCACAACGACATCCCCGCATGGGACGGAGAGCTGGAGTCCCCCGCCGCCGAGTCGGGCCGTCACACGGTCGTCGTCGAGGTCGGAGGCAAGCGCCTCGAGGTCAGCCTCCCCGATCGCGTCGCGGTCGCCGCAGGCACCGTCGGACGCCCGGCCGCCGTGCCGCCGTCTCGTCGCAGCCATGCCACGTCCGTCAGCGCCGGCGCCTCGGGCGATGCCGTGAAGTCGCCGATGCAGGCGACCGTCGTCAAGGTCGCCGTCGAAGAGGGGCAGCAGGTCGTCAAGGGCGACCTCGTCGTGGTCCTCGAGGCGATGAAGATGGAGCAGCCGCTGCAGGCGCACAAGGACGGCGTGATCGGCAACATCAACGCGGATGCCGGTGCCACCGTCTCCGCGGGACATCAGCTGCTCACGATCAGCTGACGGCATCCGCCGACGAGAAGAGCCCCCGCCGCGGCGGGGGCTCTTCTGCGTGCGACGACGCTCGCGCTAGTTGATCTTCGCGTTGACGAGGTGCATCGCGCGGCTGGCGTCGGTGATGCTGCTCGACAGCGACGGGTATGCCGCGAAGACGCGCGAGACCTGGTCGACGGTGAGTCGGCGCTCGACCGCGACGGCGATCGGGTAGATGAGCTCCGAGGCCTTCGGCGCCACGATGACGCCGCCGATGACCGTGCCCGACCCCTTGCGGGCGATGAGCTTCACGAAGCCGTCCTTGATGCCCATCATCTTCGCTCGGGGATTCGCGGCGAGAGGAAGCTTGTAGACGAGGCCGTCGGCCACCCCTTCCTCGACGTCCTTCTGCGAGTACCCGACGGTCGCGATCTCGGGCGCGGTGAAGATGTTGGAGGTGATCTTGATGAGCTCCAACGGGATCACGATGTCGCCCAGGGCGTGGAACACCGCCGTGCGCCCCTGCATCGACGCGACGGAGGCGAGCGGAAAGAAGTTCGTGCAGTCGCCGACCGCGTACACGTTGGGCACCGAGGTGCGAGCGACGCGGTTGACCCGGATGTTGCCCTGCTCGGTGAGCTCGACGCCCGCGTCCTCGAGCCCGATGCCCTTCGTGTTCGGGATCGAGCCGACCGCCATCAAGCAGTGGCTACCCTCGACCGTGCGGCCGTCGGCGAGCGTCACACGGACGCCGTCGTCGATCACCTCGACCTTCTCGGCACGGGCTTTCGACAGCAACTCCATGCCCCCGCGCTTGAAGACCTTCTCGAGCACCTTCGCCGCGTCCTGGTCCTCGCCGGGCAGCACCTGCTCGCGGCTGGAGACGAGAGTCACCTTCGATCCGAGGTTCATGTACGCGGACGCGAACTCGGCACCCGTGACGCCCGACCCGACGACGATGAGGTGCTCGGGGAGCGCCTTCATGTCGTACAGCTGCGTCCAGGTGAGGATGCGCTTGCCGTCGGGCTTCGCGGAATCGAGCTCACGCGGCGACGCTCCGACCGCGACGACGATCGTGTCGGCCTCGATGCGGTCGAAGTCGGTGCCGTCCTGCCCGGTCGAGACGACGATCGCGTTCGGACCCTCGAGGCGCCCGTGCCCGGAGAGGATGCGCACGCCCGCCTCGAGCAGGGTCGAGCGCATGTCCTCGGACTGCTGGCCGGCGAGCGCGATGAGCCGCTTGTTGACGGCGGCGAGGTTGATGGCGATCTCGGGCTTGAGCGGCTTGCCGTGCTCGCCCTTGGCATAGAACTGCACTCCGAGGTCGGAGGCCTCCGAGATCGCGACGGCCGCGTCGGCGGTGGCGATGAGGCTCTTCGACGGGACGACGTCGGTGAGCACGGCCGCTCCCCCGACGCCCACCCGCTCGACGAGCGTCACCTCGGCTCCGAGCTGGGCTGCCGCGAGGGCCGCCTCGTATCCGCCGGGGCCGCCGCCGAGCACGGCGACGCGCTGAGTGCGTTCGAAGGGGGTGGAAGACATGCCTCCCATTCTCCCGCAATCCTGGCACCCGGCCGTCCACCTTCCTAGAGTGGATCCATGCCTGAAAACCACAGCAACCCCCTCGACGACCCGAATGCGAACCCCTTCGAGGTCGCAGCCGCAGCAGCCGCGGACATCGCCCGGCTCACCGGCGTCGAGAAGCACGACATCGCCCTGACGCTCGGCAGCGGGTGGGGCAAGGCGGCCGACATCATCGGCGAGACCGTCGCCACGATCCCGGCGACCGAGGTCACCGGCTTCTCGAAGCCGGCGCTCGAGGGACACGTCGGCACGCTCCGCAGCATCCGCACGCCCGACGGCAAGAACGTCCTCGTGATCGGCGCTCGCACGCACTACTACGAGGGGCACGGTGTCCGTCGTGTCGTCCACTCCGTCCGCACCGCCGCGGCCACGGGGGCGGGGATCATGGTCCTCACGAACGGCGCGGGCGGCGTGCGCGAGACATGGAAGCCGGGCCAGCCGGTGCTCATCAGCGACCACATCAACCTCACGGCCGACTCGCCGCTCGAGGGCGCGACCTTCATCGACCTCACCGATCTGTATTCGTCTCGCCTGCGCGACGTCGCGCGGAGCGTCGACCCGTCCCTCGACGAGGGCGTGTACACGCAGTTCCGCGGACCGCACTACGAGACGCCGGCCGAGGTGCAGATGGCGAAGCACATCGGCGGGCACATCGTCGGCATGTCGACCGCCCTCGAGGCGATCGCCGCGCGCGAGGCGGGGATGGAGATCCTCGGCTTCTCGCTGATCACGAACCTCGCCGCCGGCATCCAGAAGACCCCGCTCAGTCACGCGGAGGTGATCGAGGCGGGCCGTGAGGCCGAGCCCGTCATCTCCGCACTGCTGGCCCGAGTGGTCGAGGCACTGTGAGCGAGCAGCGCCTCGAGCAGGCGCGCGCCTGGCTGCGGCAGGACCCCGATCACGAGACCCGCGACGAGCTTGCCGGAGTGATCACTCGTGCGGCCTCCGGTGACGCAGCGGCGGCCGCCGACCTCGACGATCGGTTCGGCTCGCGCCTGGCGTTCGGCACGGCCGGACTCCGCGGCGCGCTCGGCGCCGGCAGCAACCGGATGAACCGGGTGCTCGTCGCGCAGGCGGCCGCCGGGTTCGCGTCCTACCTCCGCGAGCGCGCGGAGGGCGGCACGCCGACGGTCGTCATCGGGTACGACGGACGCCGCAACTCGCGTGTGTTCGCGACCGACTCCGCCGAGCTGTTCGCGGGGGCGGGACTCCGGGCGATCATCCTCCCCCGCCTGCTCCCGACCCCCGTGCTCGCGTTCGCGGTGCGGCACCTCGGTGCGGACGCCGGTGTCATGGTGACCGCGTCGCACAATCCGCCGAACGACAACGGCTACAAGGTGTACCTCGGTGGAGCGGACCAGGGTTCGCAGATCGTGTCCCCCGCGGATGCCGAGATTGCGGCGCACATCCAGCGCATCGCCGACGCCGGCGATGTCGCGGCGCTCCCGCGCTCGACGGCGTACGAGACGGCCGGCGAAGAGGTCGTCGAGGCGTACGTGACCGCGACGGCGTCCGTCGCACCGGCCCCGGCGTCGGCATCCGAGCTCCGCTGGGTCTACACCGCCATGCACGGCGTGGGATGGGAGACGGTCTCTCGCATCGTGCGCGCCGCCGGATACCCGCAGCCGATGGTCGTCGGCGAACAGCTCGAGCCGGACGCGACCTTCCGCACCGTATCGTTCCCCAACCCGGAGGAGCCGGGCGCGATGGACCTGTCGTTCGCGAAGGCGCGACGGGTGCAGGCCGACTTCATCCTGGCGAACGACCCCGACGCCGACCGCCTCGCGGTGGCGATCCCCGATGCGAACGCCGAGAACGGCTGGCGCAGGCTGTCCGGCAACGAGGTGGGTCTGCTGCTCGGCGCCCGCGCGGCACGCGCTGCCGCAGGGACACCGGGCGCCTCCCTGGCCTGCTCGCTCGTCTCGTCGCCCGGGCTCGGAGCGATCGCCGCGCACCACGGACTCGACTTCCACGAGACCCTCACGGGCTTCAAGTGGATCTCCCGCGCTCCGGGCATCGTGTTCGGCTTCGAGGAGGCCCTCGGCTACCTCGTCAACCCCGGCACCGTGCGGGACAAGGACGGGATCTCGGCCGTCGTCGCGATCCTCGGCCTCGCCGCCGAGGCGCGGGACCGCGGCACCGACCTCGCGGGCCTGCTCAGCGAGCTCGGCGACACCTACGGCCACTACTCCAGCGGTCAGGTGTCCGTGCGCGTGGACGACCTGTCGGTGATCGGGAAGGTCATGTCCTCGCTGCGCGCATCGGCGCCCACCGGCTTCGGGTCGCAGGCGGTCGCGTCGGCGGACGACCTGCTGCGCGCGGCGGAGGGGCAGCCCTCCGGCGACGTCCTGCGCTATCGGCTGGCCGACGGGTCACGCATCATCGTGCGCCCCAGCGGCACCGAGCCCAAGCTCAAGGTCTACATCGACGCGGCGGGCGAATCCGCCGCGCAGGCGGCCGAGCGGGTGCACGAACTCGAGAACGCGGTGCGGGCACTCCTGGCGGAGCGCTCCTAGGACGCCATGCCGAAGAGACACGTGGTCATCAGCGCGCACAACGGCGTGCACGCCCGGCCCGTCGCCGAACTCGTCCGACTCGTGCAGGCGCACCCCCACCCGGTGACGCTCACGACGACGACGGGCTCGGTGGTCGACCTCAGCAGCGTGCTCGCGATCATGGACCTGGGCCTCGCCGAGGGCGACGCCGTCGTGCTCGAGACGGCCGAGTCGACGCGCGCGGATGCCGTGCTCGACACACTCGTCGAGGTGCTCGACCCCCGTCGCTGACCGGACCCGTCGTAGAGGCCGAGCGATCAGCCGTCGATCACGGCCACGAGCTCGTCGAGGAAGGCCTCGTAGGTCGTGCCCCGGCGCACGATGCGCTGCACGCTCTCGCGCTCGCTGAACACCTCGACGAGCTGCTCGAACACGGTCTGGAACGCGGCGCGGTCGCTCTCGCTGAACGCGGCGAGCGCGACGACCTGCACGCGCCCCTCCCCCCATGCCGCCGATCCGTCGGCGACGCCGATCGCGATGGCGGTGCGCGCCGCCGTCATCTGCAGAGCGTGGGGCACGGCGAGAGCATCCGTGAACGCGGTCGAGGACATGCGCTCCCTGGCGATGGTGTTCTCGATGTAGTCCGCGCCGATGAGTCCTGCGTTCGCGAGCAGTCCGCCGAGGCGTCGGATGATCGCCTCCTCGCCCTCGTCGGGGAGCGGATGCACGAACGCCTCGGCGACGAAGTAGCGCGCGAGCTCGGTCCGCAGTCGCGCGAGACGGCGCGCCCGCCGCACACGGGCGGCCGCCTGCTGGATGCGGTCGACATCGGCATCCGTGAGGAAGGGCTGGATGCGCACGAAGCGATCGCCGGTCGCGCCGGGCTCGATCGTGCTGAGCACGAGGTCGGTGTCGAACGACGCCCAGTCTGGATCGACGTTGGTCACGACGCTCGTGACCTCGATCGCCGAGCCGAGCGAACGGTCGACGCTGGACCGCAGCAGCTCGTGCAGCTCGTAGTAGCCGGGGCAGACGATCGTGGCCGTGAGGATCGACTCGGCCTTGCGGCTGCGTTCGAGCCTGCCGCCCACGTGCATGGCGATGTAGGCGATCTCGTCGTCGTGGATCGGTGTGCCGAGCCGGTCGTGGAGGCCGCTCGCGATCGAGACGGCGACCTCGAAGATCATCGGGTAGGAGGTCTTCAGCGACCGCGTGAGCGGATTGCGGGTGAGCGCGCTCTCCTCCGCCCGCCGCAGCAGGTTCTGGACGTGCAGGGCCAGCCGCAGCACGAACGTCTCGTCGAGCAGATCGACCTGGAAGTCGTCGGCGGCGCGGACGATCTCGTCGCGGACGGCGGACTCCACCGCCGGGTCGACGCCGCTGCGCGCGACCTCCCTCGTCGCGTCCTGACCCGGCGCGACGATGCGGGTGAGGACGAGCGACGCCAGGTGCCCACTGTCGCCCTCTCCCAGCGCGACGGCGAAGTGGTCCTGAGCGAGGCGGGCGATGATCGCGCCGACCTCGGGGATCTCGGGACGCGCAGTCGTGGATGCCGATTCGAGGGCGTGCCCGGATGCCACCCGATCGGCGGCGATCGCGATGTGCAGCAGGACGTCGGAGATGGCGAGCTCGTTCACGAAGTAGCCGAGTGCTCCCAGCTCGCGGACGAGCTCCGACTTGAAAGGAGCGACGGCCTGTGCCGATACGGCGCTGCCGGCGAGCGCGCGGCGGAAGGTCTCGGGGTGGAACGACGCGGCATCCATCTCGTCGTGTGCGAGCCTGCTCAGCAGACGGCGCTGTGCCGCTTCGTTGCCCCGCAGCCGGACCACCTCGCGGTCGCGGTCGAGCGCGAGGTCGGTGTCGTCGAGCAGACCGCGCACGCGAGCCAGATCTGACTCGAGCGTCGCCTCGCTGACGTGCAGCCGTTCCGCCATGGCGAAGACGTCGATCCCGGAAGGATCGTCGAGCAGCGCGCGGATGAGCGCGTGCAGACGGTCGCGCGGTGCCGACTCCCCCGCCTGTCGTGCGCGCAGTGCGTCGCGCGCCGCCGGACCCGCACGGTACCCCGCCGGCCCTGATTCGATCGCGTCGGCTCCCGGCGTGCGCGCGTTCACGGCCGAGACGTACGACCGGACGCTCCGCGGCGTCACGCCCAGCTGGTCGGCGAGACTCGCCGCCGTCGCCCACGACGCCTGACGCAGCAGGGTGGAGAGGAGCTGGTCCTGGCGCTGCCGCGACATGATCCTCCCCGCTCCCGTGCTGACTGCACTGTCCGTGACGTGATTCCCATGATGTCAGCTACCGGAGCGGCATGCGTCGGAACGGGCGTTCCGCGGGGGCGGAAAGGAACGTGTTGGCACCTCAGAAGCATCTGTTCCCAGAATGTTCTCAGGAAGGTGGCATCGATGAGGATCCTCGTGGTGTGCGGCGCCGGCGCGTCGAGCACGTTCGTCGCGCAACGATTGCGGCGTGCAGCGGCCGACGCCGGGCTGGAGTGGCAGGCGAAGGCCGGCACCGAGCAGTCCGTGTACGGCGGCGACCACGACCTCGTCCTCCTCGGTCCTCACTTCGCCGACCGTCTCGACAGCATCCGCGACGCCGTCATGGCGCCCGTCGCCGTGCTGCCCGCAGACGTCTTCGCGGACAGGGACGGCACGCGCACGCTCGCGTTCGCCCGCTCGATCATCGACGTCAGGAACACCCCGAAAGGAACACCATGACCGTTTCCCGTACCGTCCGGATCGGCTCGTCGCACGGCCTTCACGCCCGCCCCGCAAAGCTCTTCGCGCAGGCGGCGAAGGAGTCGGGCATCGCCGTCACCATCGCGAAGGACTCGGGTAAGGCCGTCAACGCCGCCAGCATCCTCGGCGTCATCGCCCTCGCGATCGAACACGGCGACTACGTCACGCTCACCGCCGACGGCGACAACGCCGAGAGCGTGCTCGACACGCTCACGGAGCTGCTCACGACCGACCACGACGAGGCGACCGTATGACCGAGCTCCGCGGAGTCGGTATCGGTCTCGGTGTGGCCCTGGGGCCGGTCGTCCGGATGACCGAGGCGCTGCCCGCGCCCGACAGCACGCCGAGCACGCAGGGCGCCGATGCCGAGCGCACCCGCGTCCGCGAGGCGATCGCCGCCGTCGCGGCGGAGCTGAACGCCCGCGGGGAGACCGCCGGCGGATCGGCGCAGGAGGTGCTCGAGGCTCAGGCGATGATCGCCGAGGATCCGACGCTGCAGGACGAGGTCGACGCCCGCATCGACGACGGTGCGACGGCCGAATGGGCCGTGCACGACGCGTTCGCGGGCTTCCGCGCGACCCTCGAGGCCGTCGGCGGGTATCTCGGCGAGCGCGCCGCCGACCTCGACGACATCGCCCAGCGCGTGCTGGCCCGTCTGCGCGGCGTCGACGCGCCCGGTGTCCCCGATCCCGGTCACCCGTTCGTGCTCGTCGCCCGCGACCTCGCGCCGGCCGACACGGCGCTGCTGAACCTCGATCAGGTGCTCGCCCTCGTCACGTTCGACGGCGGTCCCACCTCGCACACCGCGATCCTCGCCCGCGAGAAGGGCATCGTCGCGATCGTCGGCGCGGCCGCCGCATCCGATCTCGCGACCGGCCAGCCGGTCATCGTCGACGCAGCGGCCGGCATCGTCACGGTCGACCCGTCAGACGACGAGAAGGAGCGCGCCGAACAGCGCGCCGCGGCCCGCCGCTCGGCGGACGCCGCACCCCTGACTCCCGGCGCCCTCGCCGACGGCACGCTGATCCCGCTGCTGGCGAACCTGGGGAAGCCTGCAGACGCAGCCGATGCCGTCGAACGCGGGGCCGAGGGCGTCGGGCTGTTCCGCACCGAATTCCTGTTCCTGTCGTCGTCGCAGGCGCCGACGGTCGCGCAGCAACGCGAGGCGTATCGCGAGCTGCTGGCCGCGTTCCCCGGCAAGAAGGTCGTCGTGCGCATGCTCGACGCCGGCGCCGACAAGCCCCTCGCGTTCCTGAACGACGCGCACGAGGAGAACCCGGCTCTCGGACTGCGCGGGCTCCGTGCGCTCCGCGCCAGCGAGGACATCCTCCGCGAGCAGCTCACTGCGCTCGCGGAGGCGGATGCCGAGACCGAGGCCGAGCTGTGGGTCATGGCCCCCATGGTCGCCACCGTCGAGGAGACCGCCTACTTCACCGGTCTCGCGCGCGAGTACGGGCTCAAGACGGCCGGCGTCATGGTCGAGGTGCCGTCCAGCGCTCTCCTCGCCGACCGCGTGCTCGCACACGCCGACTTCGCCTCCATCGGCACCAACGACCTCACGCAGTACACGATGGCCGCCGACCGCCTCCTCGGTTCGGTCGCCGGTTTCCAGGACCCGTGGCACCCCGCTGTGCTGCGCCTGGTCAGGGAGGTCGGTGACGCGGGCGCTCGCCTCGGCAAGCCCGTCGGCATCTGCGGCGAGGCGGCGGCAGACCCGCTGCTCGCCGTCGTGCTCGTCGGCCTCGGCGCGACGAGCCTGTCGATGGCCCCGTCCGCCCTGGCGGACGTGCGCCACACCCTGTCCCAACGAACCCTCGACGAGGCGCGGAGCCTCGCCGAAAAGGCACTGGCGGCCGACGACGCCGCCGGAGCCCGCACCGCGGTGGTCGAAGCCACAGCTACCCTCCCTCACCAGAAAGAGACGACATCATGACGACGACGTCACCGGCCGCCACCAGATCAGGCGGCCTCCGCACAGGCGTGCAGCGCTTCGGCACGTTCCTGTCCGGAATGATCATGCCCAACATCCCCGCGCTGATCGCGTGGGGCATCATCACGGCGTTCTTCATCCCGGTGGGGTGGACACCGAACGAGCAGCTCGCCACGCTGGTCAGCCCCGTCATCCACTACCTGCTGCCGATCATCATCGCGTACACCGGTGGAACCATCGTCTACAAGACCCGAGGCGGCGTGGTCGCCGCGATCGCCGTCATGGGTGCGATCGCCGGTTCCGACTACCTCATCGCCCAGGTGAACGCCGATCTCCCCGCCGACAACCAGCTCGGTCAGATCCACATGTTCATCGGCGCGATGATCATGGCGCCGCTCGCGGCGTACACGATGAAGTGGCTCGACTCCCTCTGGGAGGGCAAGATCAAGGCCGGCTTCGAGATGCTCGTGAACATGTTCTCGGCCGGGATCTGGGGCTTCGTGATGGTCGTCGTCGGGTTCTACCCGATCGCGTGGCTGGTCAACGGCTTGATGAACGTGCTCTCCACGGCGGTCAACTGGCTGGTGGAGACGAACCTCCTGCCCTTGACCAGCATCCTGATCGAGCCGGCCAAGGTCTTCTTCCTCAACAACGCCATCAACCACGGTGTGCTGACCCCGCTCGGCACCCAGCAGGCGGCGGAGAGCGGCAAGTCGATCCTGTTCCTCCTCGAGGCGAACCCGGGTCCGGGTCTCGGTCTGCTCCTCGCGTTCACGATCTTCGGCATCGGCGCCGCCCGGGCGTCCGCACCCGGTGCAGCCGTCATCCAGTTCGTCGGAGGCATCCACGAGGTGTACTTCCCGTTCGCGCTGATGAAGCCCGTGCTGATCGTGGCGCTCATCGCGGGTGGCATGACCGGAGTCACGACGAACATGCTCCTGGGGACGGGCCTCATCGCACCGGCCGCACCGGGAAGCATCATCGCGGTTCTGGGGCAGACGTTCCGCACCGACTACCTGGGGGTGATCCTCTCGGTCGTCCTGTCGGCTGCGGTGACCTTCATCATCTCGATGATCATCCTGCGGGCGAGCCGCAAGAAGGATCTCGCCAAGGAGGACGCGTTCGCGGCCGCCGTCGCGCAGACCGAGGCCAACAAGGGCAAGTCCTCGGACGCGCTGAGCGGTCTCGCGTCGAAGGCCGCGGCGACCACCGCCGTCGCGACGACCCCGATCCAGAACGTGGTGTTCGCGTGCGACGCGGGCATGGGTTCGTCGGCGATGGGTGCGAGCGTGCTGCGCAACAAGCTCAAGAAGGCGGGCATCGAGGGCGTCACGGTCACCAACCAGGCGATCGCCAACCTCGACGGCACGGCCGACCTCGTGATCACGCAGCAGCAGCTCACCGACCGTGCGAAGGCGCAGTCGCCGAACTCCGTGCACGTGTCCGTGGACAACTTCATGAACGCGCCGCAGTATGAAGAAGTCGTCGAGATGGTGCGCGAGCAGCGCGAATCCGGCGAATGACAGACCGGGCGGGGCGGGTGCCACGGCATCCGCCCCGCCCCCATCTCCGCAGAATCCTCGGAAAGGAATCACCATGAGCGTTCTCACCCTCGGCCAGGTCCGCATCCACTCCGGCTCCAGCACTCGGGAGGCCGCGCTGCAGGAGGCGACCGACATCCTCGTCACCGCGGGAGCCGTCACGCCCGCGTACGCAGACGCCATGCGGCAGCGCGAGGAGACGGTGTCGACGTACATGGGCAACGGGCTCGCCATCCCCCACGGCACCAACGACGCCAAGGATGCGATCCTCGGCTCCGCGCTGTCGGTCGTCCGTTACGACGGCGGCGTCGACTGGGCCGGGGAACAGGCGACGTTCGTCATCGGCATCGCCGGCAAGGGTGACGAGCACCTGGAGATCCTCTCGCAGATCGCGATCCTCTTCTCCGACGAGGACGACGTCGCGAAGCTGAACGCCGCGCAGACCCCCGACGAGCTGTTCGCGCTGCTCTCGGCCGTCAACGAGTGATGGGCGACCGTTCGATGAAGGCCGTCCACTTCGGCGCAGGGAACATCGGCCGTGGATTCGTCGGCCTGCTGCTCAATGAGGGCGGGTACGAGGTCGTCTTCTCCGACGTCGCCGATGCGCTGGTCGACGCGATCAACGCCGTCGACTCGTACACGGTGCACGAGGCGGGCCCCGGGGGCACCGACCACGTGGTGACCGGCTTCCGCGCCGTCAACAGCAAGAACGACCCCGAGGGCGTGGCCGACGAGGTCGCGACGGCCGACGTCGTCACCACCGCGGTCGGGCCCACGGTGCTGCGCTTCGTCGCGCCGGCGATCGTGGCAGGGCTCGCCCGCCGCTCCCCCGACGCCGCGCCCCTGCAGGTCATGGCCTGCGAGAACGCCATCGGGGCGACGGACACCCTGCGGGCGGAGGTCGAGAAGGCGGCGGGAGCGGATGCCGCCGAGCTGCTCTCCCGCGCGGTGTTCGCCAACACTGCGGTGGACCGCATCGTCCCGGGCCAACCCGCAGACGGTGGCGTCGACGTCACGGTCGAGCCGTACTACGAGTGGGCCATCGAGGCGGGCGCTTTCGGCGGGAGCCTGCCGAGCATCCCCGGAGCGCACTTCGTCGACGATCTGGCGCCCTACATCGAGCGCAAGCTCTTCACCGTGAACACCGGCCACGCGGCCACGGCGTACTTCGGAGCCCGCGCCGGCATCGAGCGGATCTCGGACGCGCTCGACGATCCCGATATCGCCGCGCGCGTGTCGGCCGCTCTCGAGGAGACCTCGGCTGTCCTGGTGGCCGAGCACGGCCTCGACCCCGCAGAGCTGGCGGACTATCGGGCGAAGATCCTGGAGCGCTTCCGCAACCCGTCGCTCGTCGACACCGTGCAGCGCGTCGGCCGACAGCCGCTGCGCAAGATCTCGCGTCACGAGCGGTTCATCGGCCCGGCGGCGATGGCCGCCGAGCGGGGCCTGCCGACGATCGCCCTCGTCGGGGCGGTCACGGCCGCTCTCGAGTTCGAGGAGCCGGAGGACCAACAGGCCGTCGAACTGCAGGCGTTGCTGCGCACGGAGGATGCCGAGGCGTTCACCACCCGCACGACCGGACTCGACCCCGAGCACCCGCTGTTCCCCGCCGTGCGCGACGCGGTCGCCTCGCGGCAGACGGCGCTGCGCGCCTCCTGATCCGCAGCTCTTCCGGACCACGCCCCCTGCCGCCCCGATCGGCAGGGGCGTTCTGCGCTCCGGCGCCCGCACAACCGACGACACTCGGCGGCGCGCAGGTGCAGGACGTACGGTTGATGCGTGCAGAAGAAACGTCGCCGGGTCCTGAAATCCGTCGTGTGGGGCCTCGTCGGGGTGATCGTGCTCGGCGCAGCGGGCATCGTCGTGTGGAGCCAGGTCGGCGTCATGGCGGCCGAGCCGGAGCCGCTCGCCGACGTCCGCGCCAACAGCGCGATCGACGTGGCCGACGCTCCGCAGGGCATCGTGATGACCCCGGCCGGCGGGGAATCGGACCTCGGGCTCGTGTTCGTCCCGGGCGCGAAGGTCGACCCCTGGGCGTACGCGCCGATCCTGCAGAGCCTCGCCGAGGACGGCGTCACGGTCGTCATCACCCGTCCGTGGCTGAACCTCGCGTTCTTCGACCTGCGCGGACTCGATTCCTTCACCTCCGCCGCCCCCGACATCGACGACTGGGCGGTGGGAGGTCACTCCCTCGGCGGCGTGCGCGCCTGCCAGCTCGCCGCCGACGCCGAGGCGCTGGTGCTGTTCGGCTCGTACTGCGCCGGCGACGTGTCGGCATCCGACCTCCGCGTGCTCAGCATCTCCGGCAGCGAGGACGGTCTGTCGACGCCCGCCAAGATCGAGGACGCCCGGCACCTGCTCCCCGCCGGCGCCGAGATGGTGGAGATCGACGGTGCGTCGCACGCCTCATTCGGGGACTACGGTCCGCAGGCCGGCGACGGCACTGCGACGATCTCGGACGAGGTGATGCACGCACAGGTCGCGGAACTCCTCCGGACGTTCTTCGCCGAACTGCCCGCGGGATGACACACGCGGCTCGTCCTGTCGTCAGCCGATCCGCGTGATCAGCGCCTCGAGTCCCATGCCGTAGTCGATGCGAACCACCGGCAGCGCGAGCTTGTCGGTGCCGATGGTCACGTACCCCGGTTCGATCGTCCTCGCCATCTCGAAACCGGCCATCGCGACGCCCTGCTTGGCCGTGTCGTTGTAATGACCGAACGGGTAGGCCATGACTTGGCGCACGCCCAGGATGTCGCCGGACGCGTTCATGTCGGCCGCGATCTCCTCGGCCGTCCAGTTGACCATGCGGCCCTTGCCGTTCTCGCCGGCCTGATGCATGTCGTTCGTGTGCGAACGACGCTGCACGTAGATCGACGGCGCCGGATCCTGCCCGTACGCGGTGATCATGAACGAGGTCGACAGCAGCTTGTACTTGTCGATCACCGGGACGGCGAGGTCGAACCAGGTCTGATCCGCATCGTCGTCGGTGATGATGACGGAGTGCGCGGGGAGGAAGAGCCGTCCGTCGATGAAGGCGCTCAGCTCGTCCCACGTCGGCAGGTAGAAGCCCGTGGTCGCGATGTGGTTCATCTGCGCCTCGAAGTCGCCGATGTAGGCGTAGTTGCCGCGCAGCCACCCGGACTCCCCATCGGGGTTCGTCGTGAACTGGTGATACATGAGGATCGGGATCTTGGCGTTCTCGGCCGCGTTCGCCTCGGGGGTCGTCCACCCTGCGAAGAGCTCGACCTGCTGGTCGACGCAGACCACGGGATCGGCGCCGTTGACGCGGACCGCCGTCGACAGCGCGGCGGCATCGGCTTCCGTCGGGTACCAGCCCGCGAAGACGCGCCCGTCTTGAGCGGGGATGGGCAATCCTGCGTACAGAGCGTGCTGCCACTGCAGCATCGGGTCGACCGGAGCCCCGTCGCCGAGGAACGTGACCGCACAGGCGAGCGGGTCGTCGGCATCGACCACGAGCTGCTGCGCGGGCGTCAGCGGCCTCTCGATCGGCTGCGCCTCGATGCGCGGGAAATTCACCTCCGGCGGGCGATTCAGCGACGCGAATGCGACAGCGCACGCCCCTGCGACGACCAGCACGGCACTGACTGCGACGACGACGCCGATGCGGCGCCTCTTCTTCCCCCCGGAAGCCACGACCCTCCTCCTCGCGGCTCAGCCGGAGAAGCCCTCGCCGATCATCTCGACGAGCTCTTCGCGTTCCTCGACCGGCAGGAACGCGGCGGAGGCGGCGTTGAACTGGAAGGTCTCGAGGTCGTCGAGGTCGTACTCGAACGCCTCCACGAGCAGCGCGAGCTCACGCGTCAGAGAGGTGGCGCTCATGGTGCGGTTATCGACGTTCACGGTCACCGCGAACCCGAGCTGGTACAGCAGGTCGAACGGGTGGTCGGCGAGAGTCTTGCCCCATGCCGCCACAGCCCCCGTCTGCAGGTTGGAGGAGGGCGAGAGCTCGAGCGGGATCTCCCGGTCGCGCACCCACCGTGCGAGGTCGCCGAACTGCACCTGCACCTCGTCGCCCTCCTGCGTGATCACCTGCAGGTCCTCGGCGATGCGGACGCCGTGTCCGAGACGCAGAGCACGTCCGTCGAGCAGTGCGGAGCGGATCGATGCGAGCCCCGCAGCCTCTCCGGCGTGCACCGTGACGGGGAAGAAGTTCTCGGCGAGATAGTCGAAGGCCGCGCGGTGGCCGGACGGCGGAAAGCCGTCTTCGGGGCCGGCGATGTCGAAGCCCACGGCCCCGCGGCCGCGGTACGACACGGCGAGCTCCGCGATCTCGCGGGCACGGTCGGTCTGGCGCATCGCGGTGATCAGCTGACCGACGCGGATGCTGTGGCCGGAGCGATCCGCGGCATCCTCGCCCTCCTCGATCCCCTGCTGCACCGCCTCGACCGCGTCGTCGAGCGAGAGGCCGCGCGCGAGGTGCTGCTCGGGAGCCCAGCGGACCTCCCCGTAGATGACGCCGTCCTTCGCGAGGTCCTGCACGAACTCCTTGGCGACGCGGGTCAGCCCCTCCTTCGTCTGCATGACGGCGATCGCGAGGTCGAAGGTCTTGAGGTACTCGACGAGTGAGCCGGAGTCGCTCTTCGACGCGAACCACCGCCCCAGCTTGCGGGGGTCTGATTCCGGCACCTCGACGCCGATGGCGTCGGCGAGCTCGATGATCGTCGCGGGGCGCAGCGCGCCGTCGAGATGGTCGTGCAGCGACACCTTCGGCAGGGCGCGCAGAGACGCCCCCTGGATGGTGACGTCGCCGTTCGCGTCGATCGACATGTGTTTCCTCTCGGTCGCGGATCGGTCAGTTCAGGGTAGCGCTCGAAGCAGCGCACCCCCGGACGCCGCTCAGGCGGTGATGCGCTCGCGCACGATGGGACCCGACTGCGGGGCGCTGTCGCCGACCTCCCACGACCCCTCGAGCGCTTCGAGCGCGCGCGAGAAACGAGCCTCGTCGGCGGCGGAGAGCGTGAACAGCGGCTGCCCCTCCGTCACCCGATCGCCGGGCTTCGCGTGCAGGTCGATCCCCGCCTCGAAGATCACCGGGTCCTCGGCGCGAGCGCGTCCCGCGCCCAGACGCCAGGCGGCGATGCCGAACGGCAAGGCGTCCATGCGTGTGACGACGCCGTCGGCCGGGGCTGTGACGACGTGGGTCTCGCGCGCCGTCGGGAGTTCGGCGTCGGGATCGCCGTCCTGCGCGCGGATCATCGCCTTCCAACTGTCCATCGCGCGCCCGTCGTCGAGAGCGGCCTCGACGTCGGCATCCGGCTGTCCGGCGAGCGCCAGCATCTCCCGCCCCAAGGCGATCGTGAGCTCTCGCACGTCGGCGGGACCGCCGCCGGCGAGGACCTCGACCGATTCGCGCACCTCGTTGGCGTTGCCGATCGCGAAACCGAGCGGCACGTTCATGTCGGTCAGCAGCGCGGTCGTCGCGACGCCCGAGTCCGTGCCGAGCGCGACCATCGTCCGGGCGAGCTCGCGGGCGCGGTCGATGTCCTGCATGAAGGCGCCTGAGCCGAACTTCACGTCGAGCACGAGCGCGTCTGTGCCCTCGGCGATCTTCTTCGACATGATGCTGGACGCGATGAGCGGGATCGCCTCGACGGTCCCCGTGACGTCGCGCAGCGCGTAGAGCTTCTTGTCGGCGGGCGCGAGACCGGACCCCGCGGCGCAGATCACGGCGCCGACGTCGCTCTTCATCTGCGCGAACATCTCGTCGTTGCTGAGCGCCGCGCGCCAACCCGGGATCGATTCGAGCTTGTCCAGGGTGCCGCCCGTGTGACCCAGACCTCGACCGGAGAGCTGCGGCACGGCGACGCCGAACACCGCCACGAGCGGAGCGAGCGGCAGCGTGATCTTGTCGCCCACGCCGCCCGTCGAGTGCTTGTCGACGGTCCTCTTGCCGAGGCGTGCGAAGCTCATCCGCTCGCCCGTCGCGATCATGGCGTCCGTGAGGACACGGATCTCGTCGCGCTCCATCCCCCGCTGGAAGACGGCCATCGCGAACGACGCCATCTGCGCGTCGGAGACGTATCCGCGGGTGTAAGCGTCGACCATCCAGCGCAGGGCCGGTTCGGACACCGCTCCCCCGTCGCGCTTCGCGCGGATCACGTCGACGGCGTCGAAGGGCTCAACGCTCATCGGGCGTCCTCCAGGTCTCGGGGGCCGAACGCGTCCGGCAGGACTTCGTCGATCGTGCGGATGCCGGAGACGGTCTCCAGCAGCATCCCCGGCATCGCGTGCTCGAACAGCAGCTGGCGGCAGCGGCCGCACGGCATGATGGTCTGCCCGTCGTTGTTGACGCACACGAAGGCGACGAGCTGACCACCGCCCGACATGTGCAGATCGCCCACCAGCGCGCATTCGGCGCACAGGGTCACGCCGTACGAGGCGTTCTCGACGTTGCAGCCCGCGACGATCCGCCCGTCGCCGACGAGTGCCGCGGCTCCGACCTTGTAGCGCGAATAGGGCGCGTACGCCTTCGTCATCGCGTCGGTCGCGACCTGACGCAGTTCATCCCAGTCGATATCGGTCATGTCTCTCTCGACTCCTCGGGTGTCAGGACTTGATGTACGGGATGCCGTCGGCAGCGGGGGCGCGCGACTTCCCGACCGCGCCGGCCACCACGAAGATGGTCACCAGGTACGGCAGCATCAGCATGAACTCGCTCGGCACCGGCGACCCGACGACCTTCAGCGTGTTCTGCAGGTTCGAGGCGAAGCCGAACAGGAGTGCTGCGAGAGTCGCTCGCAGCGGGTGCCACTGTCCGAAGATCACGGCGGCCAACGCGATGTAACCGGCTCCCGCGGTCATCTCCTGGTTGAAGGCGATTCCATTGCCCACGGTGAAGACCGTGCCACCCGCACCGGCGATCGCGCCGGCGAGGAGGACGTTCCAGAACCGCGTCCGGCCGACGTTGATGCCGACGGTGTCGGCGGCCTTCGGGTGCTCGCCCACCGCGCGCATCCGCAGTCCCCACCGGGTGTGGAACATCGCGAAGTACACGGCGAAGATCGCCACGTACATGATGTAGACGAGGATCGTCTGGCGGAACAGCACCGGTCCCAGCACGGGGATGTCGGACAGCAGCGGGATCGGGATGCGGTCGAAGCGCGGCGGGGTGTTGAGCTGTGCGGCATTGGGCTGCAGCACCTGCGAGTACAGGAAACTCGTCAAGCCCGTCACGAGCACGTTGAGCACGACACCGACGATGACCTGCTCGACGAAGTACACGATCGCGAAGGCCGCCAGCACGGATGCCACGAGGGCGCCGGCCACCATCGCCGCGATGAGACCGAGGAACGGCGACCCCGTGAGCGTGGCGACCACCGCGGCTGTGAACGCGCCGCCGAGCAGCTGGCTCTCGATCGCGATGTTCACCACACCGACCCGCTCGCCGATCACGCCGCCGAGTGCGCCGAAGATCAGCGGCACGGCGAGCGCCAGCGACCCGGCGAGCAGTCCGGGAACGGGGATGGTCTGCCCCGCGGCCGCCCAGGCCAGGAACGCGAAGACGAGAACGACGACGAAGACGGTCGTCAGCCAGAGCGGGACCTTGCGGTGGCGCTGGACGAAGACCGCTGCCAGCCCGGCCAGGGCCGCGGCGATCGCGATGCAGATCCAGACCGCGGCGATGACGGGCACGATCAGATCGGGCAGGACGATCGCATCGCTGCCCGTGGAGATCCGGAACGTCGTCTCGCCGTCGCGTGGGGCGAGCACGACGAGGATCGCGAAGATCACCGTGAAGATGCCCAGCACGATCGGCGCCTTCCAATTGCGCGTGACCAGCCCTGTCTCGACGGCGGGCGGGGTCAATGGCGCGCTCAGCGTGTTGATGCTCACCGGGCGACCTCCTTCGCTGCGAGGGCGGCTTCACGCCGCAGCTCCCGCTTCCGGCGCCGCGCCTCGCGCTTGCGAGTGCGCTCCGGTGAGGGGAGGAAGAAGATCGCGCGCACCAGAGGCGGAGCGGCGATGAACAGGACGATGAACGACTGGACGACTGTCACGATCTCGAGGGGGATCTGCTCTGCGGCCTTCATCGTGAAGCTTCCGGCCTTGAGCGCGCCGAACAGGAGCCCGGCGGCGAAGGTCCCCCACGGGGTGGAGGCACCGAGGAGTGCGACGGTGATGGCGTCGAAACCCACGCCCGCATCCACCCCCGAGGTGACACCCGTGGTCGATGCGCCGAGCACCTGGTTCACACCCGCCAGTCCCACGAGGCCGCCGGCGATGAGCATGCCCACGATGTACATGCGATTCACGTTGATACCGGCGACTCGGGCTGCATTCGGGTTCTCACCGACGGCTCGGAACTGGAAACCGAGGCTCGAGCGGTTCAGGATCCACCAGACGAGGATCGTCGCCAGGACTGCGAGGACGAATCCGAAGTTCAGATTGAACTGATCCCCCAGCAGCTTGGGGAAGACCGCTGTCGTGTCCATCGGCGGCGATTTCGGGTTGTTCGATTTCGGATCCTGAAGGAGTCCCGGCGTCCGCAGCAGGTACGACACGAGGTAGAACGCGACGTAGTTGAGCATGATCGTGACGATCACCTCGTGGGCGCCGGTGCGAGCCTTGAGCAGACCGACGATCCCGCCCCAGAGCGATCCGGCGATGATGCCGACGATCAGGGCGACGAGCATGTGCAGCCCCCAGGGGAGGTCGACCGCGAAGCCGACCCACCCTGCAGCAGCCGCCGCCACGAGCATCTGACCGCGGCCACCGATGTTGAACATGCCGATGCGGAAGGCGAGCGCGACGCCGAGGCCGGCCGCGATCAGAGGCGTGGCGAACGTCAGGGTCTCGGTCAACGGCTTGATCGCCCTGACGAACGTCGGTGCCTCGTAGTTGAAGATCGACCCGCGGAAGAGAGCCGAGTACGCGCCGAAAACGCTGTTCCAGATCGCGGCGATCGTGTCTCCCGGGCGGGCGAAGAAGTACCCGGATGCCGCCTGAACGTCCTTGTCGGTCGCGGCGATCATGATTCCGCCGATGATGAACGAGAGCACGACGGCGAGGAAGATGATCAGGCCGTTGCTGCGCGTGATCTGCTGGAGCAGCGCGTGATAGCGAGGCGGTTCAGGGACCGCCGCGTCGGCCGCCTGCTTGTGCGGTGCGGTGTCGGTCATGCCGCTGTCCCCTCTTCGACGGGGTTCTCGCCCGCCATCATCAGTCCGAGCACGCTGCGAGGCGTGTCGCCGGGCACGATGCCGACGATACGGCCCCGGTACATCACCATGATGCGGTCGGCGAGCGCGCTCACCTCGTCGAGCTCGGTCGACACGACGACCACCGGGACGCCTGCGTCGCGCGTGGCGATGATGCGCTTGTGGATGAACTCGATCGACCCGACGTCTACGCCTCGCGTGGGCTGAGCCGCGACGAACAACTGCAGGTCGCGGCTCAGCTCACGGGCGAGCACGACCTTCTGCTGGTTACCCCCGGAGAGGCGCCCGACCGCGACGTCCACGCTCGAGGCACGCACGTCGAACTCGTCGAACTTCTCCTTGGCGAATGCCTGGAGGACATCGCGACGGATGGTGCCCCGTCGCACGAACGGCTCACCCTTCGTGCGGTCGAGCATGAGGTTCTCGGCGATCGAGAACTCCGCGACGAGCCCGTCGACGTTGCGATCCTCCGGAACGAACCCGACACCGGCGTCGAGGATCTGCCTGACGGTCGCGCCCGTGACCTCGCGGCCGTTCAGCGAGATGCTGCCGAGGACCTTGGGCTGAAGGCCGAGGAGGGCCTCGGTCAGCTCCGTCTGGCCGTTGCCCTGGACACCCGCGATGGCGAGGACCTCGCCGGCACGCACCGCGAAGGACACGTCATCGACGACGGACTGACCGTTCGGGGCGATCACAGTGAGATTCTCGACGGCAAGGGCGACAGCGCCCTCGCGGGGAGGCTCCTTGCTCACCGTGAGCGACACATTGCGCCCCACCATGAGCGTGGCGAGCTCTTCGCTCGACGCAGTCGGGCTCGCCTCGCCCACGACCTTGCCCAGACGGATCACCGTGATCCGATCGGCGACGGCACGGACCTCGCGGAGTTTGTGGGTGATGAAGACGATGGCCGTGCCCTCGTCGCGCAGCTGACGCATGATGCCCATCAGCTCATCGGTCTCCTGCGGGGTGAGGACCGCGGTCGGCTCGTCGAACACGAGGATCTTCGCGTCGCGAGACAGAGCCTTGATGATCTCGACGCGCTGCTGCACCCCCACGGGGAGGTCTTCGACGACGGCATCAGGATCGATGTCGAAACCGAAGCGCGCGGAGATGTCCCGCACGCGAGCACGCGCGGTCGGCAGGTCGAGGAGCACGCCACCCTTCGTCGGCTCGTGACCGAGCATGACGTTCTCGGCGACCGTGAACACAGGCACGAGCATGAAGTGCTGGTGCACCATCCCGATTCCGGCCCGCATGGCGTCGCCGGGTCCGCTGAAGCTCTGAGGGAGGTCATCGAGAAGAATCTCCCCCTCCTCGGCTCGGTAGAGACCGTAGAGAACGTTCATCAGCGTCGATTTGCCGGCCCCGTTCTCGCCGAGGAGGCAGTGGATCTCCCCCGGCTCGACGACGAGGTCGATGTGATCATTCGCTGTGAACGTTCCGAACCTTTTCGTGATGCCACGGAGTTCGAGCTTCATGGGCCGATCCTATTCACTGCAAGAAGTTCTCTGAAAGCGCGAAAGAGGGGCGGGGTCGCCGCGAACGACGCCCCCGCCCCCGGGGTCGGATCACTCCGACAGGTAGGACTTCACCGGGATGGAACCGTCGATGATCCCAGCCGTGATGGTGTCGAGCTGGTCCTGCAGATCTGCGGGGACCTTGGACTCGAAGTCGTGGAACGGAGCGATGCTGACGCCGCCGTTCTCAAGCGTTCCCACGTACGGCGAGCCATCGAAGTCGCCCTTGGCGGCAGCTTCGACGACGTCCTTGACCGAGACGTCCATGCCCTTGCGGACCGAGGTGAGGAGCAGGTCGCCGACCGAGGGGTCGGACTCGAAGACGTCGGCGTCGGCGCCGATGAGCGCGATGTCCTTGCCCGAGTCGCGGATCACCGAAGCAGCGCTCTGGTAGATCGGACCACCAACGGGGAAGAGAACGTCGACGTCCTGGTCGACAATGCCCTGAGCGGCGTTGATCGCGTCCTGGTTGGCGTCGAAGCCGCCCGTGAACACGCCGTCGCTGCCGTCCCATCCGATGACCTGGACGTCACCGCTGTTCTCGGAGTTCCAGTACTCCACACCCTGCTTGTAGCCGTCCATGAAGACGCTCACGGTGGGGATGTTGACGCCGCCGAACGTGCCGACCTTGCCGGTCTTCGTGTAGGCCGCAGCGGAGTAGCCGGCGAGGAAGGCCGCCTGCGCCGTGTCGTACACGAGCGGCTTCACGTTCTCGGAGTCGGTCTTTCCGTCGCCGTCGGTGTCGACCATGTCGTCGATCGAGACGAACTCGACGTCGGGGTTGGCCTTGGCCGCAGTCGCGGCCTCGGGAGCCAGCAGGAAGCCGACCGTGATGATCAGGTTGCAGTTCTGGTCGATGAGGCTGTCGATGTTGCCCTTGTACTCGGACTCGTCCTTCGACTCGACGGTCTTCGGCTCGACGCCCAGATCCTCGCCGGCCTGCATCAGCCCTTCGTAGCCGAGCTGGTTGAACGACTTGTCATCGAAGCCTCCCGCATCGGAGACCATGCAGGGCAGGAAGTCGGATGCAGCGTCGCCGCCTCCGTTGTCGCCCGATTCCGTCGGAGCCTGGCCGCAGCCGGCGAGTGCGAAGACGACGCCCGCGGCGATGGTGGCGCCGAGAAGCTTCTTGGTGGTGGAGATGGTCAACTCATGCCTCCTCAACGAACCCGCGGCCCTCGCGGATCGATCAAAGTTACCTACTGTTTCGCCGATTCCGTATATCGGCGAGCGGGCCGGTAGGGAATGGTTACAAACCTGAAATCAAGCCGACGAGTGAGCACGGATGCGCGCTCATCTGCGCATCAGAGCACGTCTCCGCGCCCCGTGAGCTTGAGCGACTCCACCACGCCCTTCACCCGCTGCGCATGCTCGACCGTCGTCACGAGCAGTGCATCGGGGGTGTCGACGACGACGATGTCCTGTACTCCCACCAGGCTGATCACGCGCGTCGTCTGCGAGACCAGGATGCCGCTCGCGGCATCCGACAGCACTCGCGCCTTCGGACCGAGGACGGCGAGGTCGTTCTTGCGCCCGTTCGTGATGAGTTTGGTCAGCGAGGCGAAGTCGCCGACGTCGTCCCAATCGAAGTGCCCCGGCACGACCGCGAGCCGCCCGCGCCTCGCGGCGGGCTCGGCGACGGCGTAGTCGATGGCGATCTTCTTCAGACGGGGCCAGATACGGTCGACCGCCGGACCGCGGCGCTCACGGTCGTCCCACGCCTCCGCGAGCTCGAGGAGGCCCGCGTGCAGCTCGGGCTCGTTCGCCGCGAGCTCGTCGAGCAGCACGCTCGCTCTGGCGATGAACATGCCGGCGTTCCACAGGTAGTCCCGGCTCGCGAGATAGGCCCTCGCCGTGTCGATGTCGGGCTTCTCGACGAAGCTCTCCACCAGGGCGGCCTCCCGGGCGCCGTCGACGACGAGCTCCGGGCCCCTCTTGATGTAGCCGAAGCCCACCGCCGGCTCGGTCGGAGAGATGCCGATCGTGCAGATGTACCCTTCGCGCGCCACCTCGACGGCATCCCGCACCGCGAACTCGAACACGCGCGTGCCCCGGATCACGTGATCGGCGCTGAACGATCCGATGATGACGTCGGGGTCGCGCCGGTGCAGGATCGCGGCCGCGAGTCCGATCGCGGCCGCGGACTCGCGCGGCTCCGACTCGAGGAACACGTTGAGGTCGGCGATGCCCGGCAGCTGCGCCTCGACGGCCGCGCGATGGGCGCGACCCGTGACCACAGCGATGCGATCGGGACCGGCGAGCGGCTCGAGCCTGTCCCAGGTGTCTCGGAGCAGCGAATGCCCGGATCCGGTGAGGTCGTGCAGGAATTTCGGTGCGTCCGCCCGCGAGAGCGGCCACAGCCTGCTGCCGATGCCTCCGGCAGGGATCACAGCGTAGAAGTTATCGATCGGTCCAGTCACCATGCCAGGGTAGCCCGTCCGGAAATCTCGACATCGAGAGAGTTAGGTTCCCCTTCGTCGCCCGCACCCTCCGTGCGGGAATAGGATGGTCATCGATCGGCCGTGCCTCGCGGTGACGGGATCCTGCCCGGACCACGCAGCGCACGCGACCGAGTCACATCGATCCAGGGAGGACGATCGTGTCCACAAGCGCTCGCTTGACACCGTCGATTTCGGAAACCACGTCAAAGACCCCCCGCGGCACCCTCTACCGGGGTCGCGAAGGCATGTGGTCGTGGGTGCTTCACCGCATCACCGGAGTCGCCATCTTCTTCTTCCTGTTGGTGCACGTGCTCGACACGGCACTCATCAGGGTGTCGCCGGAGGCGTACGACGCCGTCATCGGCACGTACAAGAACCCCGTCATGGCGCTCGGCGAAGTCGTGCTCGTCGCGGGCATCGTCTTCCACGCCATGAACGGTCTGCGCATCATCGCGGTCGACTTCTGGTCGAAGGGCGCCCGCTACCAGCGTCAGCTCTTCTGGGGCGTGCTGCTGGTGTGGGGCATCATCATGGCGGGCTTCGTGCCGCGCCACCTCATGCTCGCGTTCGCCGGCTTCGGAGGAGGACACTGATGACCGCTCAGACCGTCGCCGCCCCCACCCGTGCACGCCGCGGAGTCAACCTCGAGAAGTGGGGCTGGGTCTTCATGCGGGTCTCGGGCATGGTGCTCGTGATCCTCATCTTCGGCCACCTGTTCATCAACCTCATGGTCGGCGAGGGCATCCACGCCCTCGACTTCGCGTTCATCGCGGGCAAGTTCGCCACCCCGTTCTGGCAGTGGTGGGACGTGCTGATGCTGTGGCTGGCGCTGATCCACGGCGCGAACGGCATGCGCACGATCGTCAACGACTACGTCACCAACGCCACCGCGCGCAAGGCGCTGATCTGGGCCCTCGGCCTGTCGGCCGCACTGCTGATCATCCTCGGCACCCTCGTGGTCTTCACGTTCGACCCGTGCCTCGGAGTGACCGAGTCGAGCACGCTGTGGGAACAGTGCCAGACGCTGGGCAAGTAGAAGAGAAGGCATAAGAAGAAGTGACTACAGAGACCCAGGACTCCTTCGTGCGCGACGGCGTGCACTACCACCAGTTCGACATCGTCATCGTCGGCGCCGGCGGCGCGGGAATGCGCGCCGCGATCGAGGCCGGTCCCGGCGCGAAGACCGCCGTGATCTCCAAGCTCTACCCGACGCGGTCGCACACCGGCGCAGCGCAGGGCGGCATGGCGGCGGCCCTCGCGAACGTCGAGGAGGACAGCTGGGAGTGGCACACCTTCGACACGGTCAAGGGCGGCGACTACCTCGTCGACCAGGACGCGGCCGAGATCCTCGCCAAGGAGGCGATCGACGCGGTCATCGACCTGGAGAACATGGGCCTCCCCTTCAACCGCACGCCCGAGGGCAAGATCGACCAGCGCCGCTTCGGCGGGCACACAGCCGAGCACGGCAAGACGCCTGTGCGCCGCGCCTGCTACGCCGCCGACCGCACGGGACACATGATCCTGCAGACGCTGTTCCAGAACTGCGTCAAGCTCGGCATCAACTTCTTCAACGAGTTCTACGTGCTCGACCTCATCACGGTGAAGGATGCCGCGGGCAGGACGCAGGTCGCCGGTGTCGTCGCCTACGACCTGTCGACCGGCGAGCTGCACGTCTTCCAGTCGAAGGCCGTGATCTTCGCCACCGGCGGCTTCGGCAAGATCTTCAAGACCACCTCGAACGCGCACACCCTCACCGGTGACGGCGTCGGCATCGTCTGGCGCAAGGGCCTCCCTCTGGAGGACCTGGAGTTCTTCCAGTTCCACCCGACCGGTCTCGCCGGTCTCGGCATCCTCCTCACCGAGGGCGCGCGCGGCGAGGGCGCGATCCTCCGCAACGCCTCCGGCGAGCGGTTCATGGAGCGCTACGCCCCCACCATCAAGGACCTCGCTCCCCGAGACATCGTGGCGCGCTGCATGGTGCAGGAGGTCGCGGAGGGCCGCGGCGCCGGTCCGCACAAGGACTACGTGCTGCTGGACTGCACGCACCTCGGAGCCGAGGTCCTCGAGACCAAGCTCCCCGACATCACCGAGTTCGCGCGCACCTACCTCGGCGTCGACCCCGTCGTCGAACCGGTGCCGGTGATGCCGACCGCCCACTACGCCATGGGCGGCATCCCCACCAACAACAACGGCGAGGTGCTCGCCGACAACGACACCGTCGTCCCCGGCCTGTACGCAGCCGGCGAGTGCGCGTGCGTCTCGGTGCACGGCGCGAACCGCCTCGGCACGAACTCGCTGCTCGACATCAACGTCTTCGGCAAGCGCTCCGGTCGCAACGCGGTCGAGTACGTCAAGACCGCGGACTTCGTCCCGCTGCCCGAGAACCCCGCGGCGTTCGTCTCCGACATGCTCGAGGGCCTGCGCAACAACCAGGGCACCGAGCGCATCGCCGTGCTGCGCAAGACGCTGCAGGACGAGATGGACAAGGGCGCGCAGGTGTTCCGCACGCACGAGTCGCTGCAGCACGTCCTCGGCGTCATCGCCGAGCTGCGCGAACGCTACAAGAACGTGCACGTCGACGACAAGGGTCAGCGATTCAACACCGACCTCCTCGAGGCGGTCGAGCTGGGCTTCCTGCTCGACATCGCCGAGGTCGTGGTCTACGCGGCGCAGAACCGCGAGGAGAGCCGCGGCGGTCACATGCGCGACGACTTCCCGAAGCGCGACGACGAGAACTACATGCAGCACACGATGGCGTACCTCACGGGCGACCCGCATTCCTCCGACCCGAGCGACCACATCAAGCTCGGCTGGAAGCCCGTCGTCTTCACCAAGAACGAGCAGGGCGAGTTGAACTACCCGCCGATGGAGAGGAAGTACTGAGAATGTCGAACGCACTCGCCGAGGCCCCCGCAGAGGCCACGGAGGACACCGGCATCCAGTCCTTCATCGTCACGTTCAACATCCGCCGCTTCGACCCCGAGGTCGACGCGGAGCCGCACTGGGTCGACTACGACGTGGAGCTCTACTCCACCGACCGTGTGCTCGACGCGCTGCACAAGATCAAGTGGGAGGTCGACGGCTCGCTCACGTTCCGCCGCTCGTGCGCCCACGGCATCTGCGGCTCCGACGCCATGCGCATCAACGGTCGCAACCGCCTCGCCTGCAAGACGCTGATCAAGGACCTCGACATCTCGAAGCCGATCTACGTCGAGGCGATCAAGGGCCTGCCGCTGGAGAAGGATCTCGTCGTCGACATGGAGCCGTTCTTCGCGTCGTACCGCGAGGTCCAGCCGTTCCTCGTCGCGAACTCCGTGCCGGAGAAGGGCAAGGAGCGCACCCAGTCGATCGCCGATCGCGAGATCTTCGACGACACCACGAAGTGCATTCTCTGCGCCGCGTGCACCTCGTCGTGCCCCGTGTTCTGGACCGACGGACAGTACTTCGGCCCGGCCGCGATCGTGAACGCGCACCGCTTCATCTTCGACTCCCGTGACGACAACGCGGACGTCCGCCTCGACATCCTCAACGACAAGGAGGGCGTCTGGCGCTGCCGGACGACCTTCAACTGCTCCGAGGCGTGCCCCCGTGGCATCGAGGTCACCAAGGCCATCGCCGAGGTCAAGCAGGCCGTGCTTCGCGGCCGCCCCTGACGGCTTCCGCTGTCGGGCGGGCGGTCTCCTTCGGGAGGCCGCCCGTCTGCTTTTTCCGCCCGCGTCCGCCGATAGGGTGAAGACGTGTCGGACCGAGATCGAGCAGCAGGCGAGCCCGAGGCGGGGCGGATCGACGCCGCCGTGGAGCGCGCGACGACACTGACCCGACGCACGCTCGGACTGTTCCCGGTGCGGGTCTGGCGGCACTTCCTGCAGCACAACGGCTTTCTGCTCGCCGCGGGCGTCAGCTATCAGGCCCTGTTCGCCATCTTCGCCGCGATCTACCTCGCGTTCGCCGTCGCCGGCCTCTGGCTCGGAGCGAGCGAAGAAGCCGTCGACGCCCTGATCGACGTGATCAACAGCTACATCCCGAACCTCATCCAGGACGAGGGCGGACTCTTCACCCCCGATCAGGCGCAGGAGATCGCCGCGAGCACCACCGGCGTGCTCAGCGTCACCGGCCTCATCGCGCTGGGCACGGTCATCTGGACGGCCATCGGATGGGTGACGTTCTCGCGTCGGGCGACTCGAGACATCTTCGGGCTTCCGCCGGATCTGCGGAGTTACGTGATGCTGAAGGCGCGGGATCTCCTCGCAGCGCTCATCTTCGGTATCGCCCTGCTGGCGGGATCCCTGCTCAGCTCGGCGAGCGCAGCGGCTCTCAGCTGGCTACTCGGTCTCGTCGGGTGGGACACCGGGTCGACCGGACTGACCCTGAGCATCCGTCTCGGCACCGTGGTGGTGTCTTTCGCGCTGCTCTCAGGGGCGCTGGCGGCGATGGTCCGGTTCCTGACAGGTACCTCCCTCGCCTGGCGGACGATCTGGCCGGGTGCCCTCCTCGGCGGAGCGGCGATGACAGTGCTCCAGTACGGAGCCGGGTTCCTGCTGAGCTACACCCCGAGCAACCCCCTGCTGGCCACGTTCGCCATCTTCATCGGCCTCCTGCTGTGGTTCCGCGTCAACGGCGTGGTGATGCTGGTCGCCTCCTCGTGGATCGCCGTCGCCGCGCGGGATCGCGACCTCCCGTTGATGCACGAGACGGATGCCGAGCGGCGCGCCGCCGAGCACCGCACTCTGGTCGCTGCGGCGGAGATCCGCCTGCGCGAGGCCGTCGAGGAGCATGACTCGGCGCCCTGGTTCCGGACCTGGACGACGGCGCACGGCGTCCGCGTCGCCGAGGCGGAGCTGGACGAGCTCCGGGCGGCAGCTCCTCCCCTCCCCGACCCTCCACCGACGTTCGTGCAGCGGCTGCGCGCCGAGCGGGACCGTCCGCCCCGCGATGTCGGAGGCGCTCGTTAGGCTGGGGATCATGCCTCATCTGCGTATCGCCTCTGTCAACGTCAACGGGATCAGGGCGGCGGCCCGCAACGGGATGAGCTCGTGGCTCGATGCCGCAGACGTCGACGTGCTCACCCTCCAAGAGGTGCGCGGGCAGGACGAGCACCTCGAGGCAGCGCTCCCGGGGTGGACCTTCGTGCACGACGAGGCGAGCGCCAAGGGCCGAGCGGGCGTCGCGATCGCGAGTCGTGTTCCCGCTCTCGCCTCCCGCACCGACTTCGGTCCGGCCGAGTTCGATTCGAAGGGCCGGTGGATCGAAGCCGACTTCCTGATCGGCGACCGGCCGCTCACCGTCGTGAGCGCGTACGTGCACTCGGGCGAGGCCGACACTCCGAAGCAGGAGGAGAAGTGGAAGTTCCTCGACGCATTCGGGGTGCGACTCGCCGAGCTCGGACAGGATGACGCCCTCGCCCTCGTGACCGGCGACCTCAACGTCGGGCACCGCGAGCTCGACATCAAGAACTGGCGGGGCAACCGCAAGAAGGCCGGCTTCCTCCCGCGCGAACGCGCGTACTTCGATCGCTTCCTTGGTCCTGCCGGCGAACAGGTCGAGGGAGTCGACGGCACGACCGGCCCCGGGCTCGGGTGGGTCGATGTGGGTCGGCGCTTCCACGGCGAGGTCGAGGGCCCGTACACGTGGTGGTCGATGCGCGGGCAGGCGTTCGACAACGACTCGGGATGGCGCATCGACTACCACCTCGCCACTCCGGCGCTCGCCGAGCGCGTCACCGCCTACCACGTCGCCCGCGCGGCAGCGTACGACCAGCGGTGGAGCGACCACGCGCCCGTCGTCGTCGACTACACCTACTGAACTCTCGGGCGATGCCGTCGCCCATAGGATTGATACCGTGACCAAGCCTCGTCTCTACTCCGGAATGCAGCCCTCAGCCGACTCCCTTCAGATCGGCAACTACATCGGGGCGCTGCTGCAGTGGCGGGACCTGCAGACATCGTTCGACGCGTTCTTCTCCGTCGTCGACCTGCACGCCATCACCGTCGCCCAGGACCCGGCGGAGCTCCGAGAGAAGACCCGGCGGACCGCCGCGCAGTACATCGCTGCCGGCATCGAGCCCTCGCAGTCGACGCTGTACGTGCAGTCGCACGTCCGCGCTCACGCCGAGCTCGCCTGGATCCTCTCGACGATCACCGGCTTCGGTGAAGCGGGCCGGATGACGCAGTTCAAGGACAAGTCGGCTCGCTACGGCGCGGACTCCACGAGTGTCGGCCTGTTCACCTACCCGGTGCTCATGGCCGCGGACATCCTGCTCTACCAGACCGACGTGGTACCCGTCGGCGACGATCAGAAGCAGCACGTCGAGCTCACGCGTGACCTTGCCGAGCGCTTCAACTCTCGCTTCGGCGAGACCTTCGTCGTGCCGAAGCCGGTGATCCAGAAGGACACCGCTCGCATCTACGACCTGCAGAACCCGACGTCGAAGATGTCCAAGTCGGCTGAGAGCGACGCCGGCGTGCTGTGGATGCTCGACGACCCGGCGAAGTCCGCGAAGAAGATCATGCGCGCCGTCACCGACAACGAGGGATCAGTGCGCTTCGACCGCGAGAACAAGCCCGGCGTCTCGAACCTCCTGACCATCTACGCGGCCCTCACGGGTCGCCAGGTGGCGTCGATCGAAGACGAGTACGCCGGCCGCGGCTACGGGGATTTCAAGAAGGGTCTCGCCGAGGTCATCGTGAACGAGTTCGAACCCGTGCGCGCTCGCGCGCTGGAGCTGCTCGACGACCCGGCCGAGCTCGACCGCATCCTCGCCTCGAACGCCGCACGAGCCGACGAGGTCGCCGACGCGACCCTCGCGACCGTGTACGACCGCGTCGGCCTGCTGCGCCGAGTCTGAACCGGGGCGCACCTAGGATGGGGGCGTGAGCGATCCGCAGCAGCCCCCGTACGGTGACGTCCCCCCAGTGCCTCCGGCACCCGCCGCGTACCCTCCGGCGCCTCCCGCATCACAGGCTCCGCCGGCGCCACAGGCTCCGCCGGCACCACAGGCGCCGCCGGCACCACAGGCGCCGCCGGCCTACGCCGCTCCCCCGTCCTACGCGGCACCCGCCGCCTACCCGGCCGCTCCCGCGCAGGCGCCCCTGCCTCCGGGCGTCCCGCCGGCATCCGCCGCGGCCGGTGCTCCGACGTTCCCCGCTCCCGGCGGACCCGGGTTCCCGCAGGTCGCTCCCCCCGGGGCGTATCAGGTACCGGTCGGAGGGTACGCCGCCCCGGCCGGCGCGTACCAGGTGCCTCGCCCGACCGAGAAGAAGTCGGCACTGCTCGGCATCCTGTCGCTGATCTTCGCCGCCGTGTCCTCCGTGGTGACGCCGATCGTGGTCGGCGTCGCCGGCTACGAGATCGGACGCCGCATTCCCAGCGGCCTCGACACCACCGACCCCGACTTCCTGTCGCTGCTGTCCCCCGCCCGCGACCAGGTGCTCTGGGCCGAGATCTCGTTCTGGACCGGGACGATCCTCGGGATCGCGGCGATCGTGGTCGGCATCATCGCCATCCGCCGCAATCAGGGACGCGGCGCCGGCATCGCCGCGCTCGTCGTCGCCGTCCTCGGACCGATCATCTTCTGGGTCGTGCTGCTCTTCGCGGTCTCCACCGGGACCGCTGCGGGCTTCCTGCCGACGACCTGATCGGCGCCCAGCGCCCAGCGACGGGCGCCGCCCGCGGGTCAGCGCGGCGCGTGATGCTTCTGCTGTGCCGCGACGAGTCCCTCTGCGACGAGCAGCTCGACGGCGTCCGCACCGTCCGACACCAGGAGGGGAAGGTTCGCGCGCTCGTCCTTGCCGAACGGCGACAGCACCCAATCCGCCGGGTCCTGTCGACCGGGAGGGCGTCCGATTCCGACCCGCACCCGCGGGAAGTCCGGCGTCGTGATGGCGCTCGCGATGTCGCGCACACCGTTGTGTCCGCCGTGGCCGCCGCCGGTCTTGAGCTTGATCGTGTCGAAGGGGATGTCGAGTTCGTCGTGCACGACGACGACGCGCTCCGGCGGCACGGAGTAGAAGCGCGCGAGGGCGGCGACGGGCGTCCCCGAGACGTTCATGAACGTGTTCGGCTTCGCGAGCACGAGCTTGTCTGCCCCGGGTCGCAGCCACGTCTCGACGACCCGCGCACCGGCCTTGTGCTCGCGGAAGGTCTCGCCGCGTCGCGCGGCGAGCTCGTCGACGACCATCTGCCCGACGTTGTGCCGGGTGACCTCATATCGCGGGCCGGGGTTGCCGAGCCCCACCACGAGCCAGGTGGATGCCATGTCGTCGTCCTCTCGGGGGTTCGGACCGTGCGCTCCGCGGTCCGGATCGGGATACGACGGAGGGGACGCGATGACCTCGCGTCCCCTCCGTTCTGAAGCTGTCGGAGATTACTCCGCGGCGTCCTCCTGGGCGGCCTCTTCCTCGGTCTCGCCCTCGGCGGGCTCCTCCGCGGTGTCGTCCGCCTCGACCTCGAGGACCGGCACCGACACGGCGACGACGAGGACCTCGGGGTCGGTGAGCAGGGTCGAGCCCTTGGGGAGCGTGACGTCGGCGGCCGTGATGTGCGCGCCCTCCTCGAGCCCCTCGACGGAGACCTCGACGTTCTCGGGGATGTGCGTGGCCTCTGCCTCGATCGACAGCGTGGTCGCGTCGAGCGTGGCGATGGTGCCGGCGAAGGGCTCACCTGTGACGACGACGGGAACGTCGATCGTGACCTTCTCGCCCTTCTTCACGACGAGGAGGTCGATGTGCTCGATGATCTGGTGCACCGGGTCCTTCTGGACGTCCTTGACCAGCGCGAGCTGCTCCTTGCCCGCGATGTCGAGCTCGAGCAGTGCGTTGGCGCGACGGATGATCAGCGAGACCTGGTGGCCGGGCAGAGCCACGTGCACGGGCTCGGTGCCGTGACCGTAGATGACGGCGGGGATCTTGCCGGCGGCGCGGAGGCGACGGGCGAAGCCCTTGCCGAAGCTCTCGCGGAGCTCGGCGACGACCTTGGTGTCTTCAGACATAGGGGTTCTCCTTCGGGGCACGCAGCGAGGCTGCGCGGTGGTCTTGGAATTGTTCTCGAACGCAGACACGTGAGGGAAGCCACCGGGCTTGCTTCGCCGCGTCGATAACGGATGTGCTGCGCACGCGCAGAAGCATCCCTCGCCGAGGTACTCCCCTCATGGTAGCAAACGACCCGTTAGGCTGAGGACACCGGTCCCTTCTGCAGAAAACGGAGTCCCCATGTTCGACGGCGCCTTCTTCTCCCACGTGATCGCCTGGGTCATCGGCGCGATGACGGTGTGCGCGGCCGCCGCCACCTTCGGGGCCCTCTTCTCGCTGGGCCGCTCCGGCTACCGCAAGGACTGACGCCGACACAGACGCGGCCGGGCCCCGCGCACCGCGATAATCTGAAGGCATCCCAACCTTCACGATCGAGGAGCCCTCTGTGCCCGAAGCATCAGCCAACATCGGAGTCGTCGGACTCGCCGTCATGGGGTCGAACCTCGCCCGCAACCTCGCGAGCCGCGAAGGCAACACGGTGGCGATCTTCAACCGCAGCTACGAGAAGACCGAGACGCTCGTCTCCGAGCACCCCGAGGCCGGCTTCCTCCCCGCGCAGACCTACCGGGAGTTCGCCGACTCGCTGCAGAAGCCGCGGACCGCGATCATCATGGTCAAGGCCGGTCGTCCGACGGATGCCGTGATCGACTCGCTCCTCGAGGTCTTCGAGCCGGGCGACATCATCGTCGACGGCGGCAACGCCTACTTCCCCGACACGATCCGCCGCGAGAAGGCCGTCCGCGAGACGGGCGTGAACTTCGTCGGCGCCGGCATCTCCGGCGGTGAGGAGGGCGCCCTCACCGGACCGTCGATCATGCCCGGCGGCTCGGACGAGTCGTGGGTCACGCTCGGTCCGATCCTGAAGTCGATCGCCGCGGTCGCGGAGGGTGAGCCCTGCGTCACGCACGTCGGTCACGACGGTGCCGGTCACTTCGTGAAGATGGTGCACAACGGCATCGAGTACGCCGACATGCAGCTCATCGCCGAGGCGTACGACCTCATCCGCCGCGGCACGGGCAAGAGCCCCGCCGAGATCGCCGACATCTTCGCCGAGTGGAACACCGGCGAGCTCGAGTCGTACCTGATCGAGATCACCGCCGAGGTGCTCCGCCAGGTGGACGCCGAGACCGGCAAGCCGCTCGTCGACGTCATCCTCGACCAGGCGGGCGCCAAGGGCACCGGCGCGTGGACCGTGCAGACCGCCCTGTCGCTGGGCGTCCCGGTCTCGGGCATCGCCGAGGCCACCTTCGCCCGCTCGCTCTCCTCGCACCCCGAGCAGCGCGCTGTCGCATCCGCCCTCCCCGGCCCCGACGACGAGTTCACCGTCGCCCCGGAGGACGTCGACGCCTTCATCGAGGACGTGCGCCTCGCCCTGTACGCCTCGAAGATCGTCGCCTACTCGCAGGGCTTCGACGAGATCCGTGCCGGCGCCGCCGAGTACGACTGGAACATCGACCTCGGCGCGATCTCGAAGATCTGGCGCGGCGGCTGCATCATCCGCGCCCAGTTCCTCAACCGCATCGCCGACGCCTACGCGGCCGAGCCCGGTCTGCCGGTGCTGATGACCGCGCCGTACTTCGCCGAGGCGCTGACCCGCGGCCAGGCCGCGTGGCGGCGCGTGGTCGTCACGGCCGCGCAGGCCGGCATCCCCGCCCCGGCGTTCTCGTCGTCGCTGTCGTACTACGACGGCATCCGCGCCGACCGCCTGCCCGCAGCCCTCGTGCAGGGCCAGCGCGACTTCTTCGGCGCCCACACCTACAAGCGCATCGACAAGGAAGGCACCTTCCACACGCAGTGGTCGGGCGACCGCACCGAGATCGAGGCGGAAGACACGCACTGAGCGCACCCGCTGACGAGGGCCCCGGATCGTGGATCCGGGGCCTTCGTCGTTCTCAGCCAACGCATAACGCTCTCCATAGAAATCACATAGGAGATTCCGCAGAATGGAGTCATGAGCACCGACCTGCCCGAACTGCGCCGCCCCGACGGCTCCCCCCTGCGCATCCTCGCCGTCGACGACGAGCAGATGCTCACCGACCTGCTCGCGATGGCCCTGCGGATGGAGGGCTGGGAGGTGCGGACCGCATCGTCAGGACTCGAAGCCCTGCAGGTCGCCCGCGAGTTCGAGCCGGATGCCCTGGTGCTCGACATCATGATGCCCGACCTCGACGGCATGTCGGTGCTGCGGCGACTCCGCGAGGCGGGGAACCTGGTGCCCGTCCTGTTCCTCACCGCGAAGGATGCCGTCGGCGACCGCGTCGCGGGCCTCACCGCCGGCGGCGACGACTACGTCACCAAGCCCTTCAGCCTCGAAGAGGTGATCGCGCGCCTGCGTGCGATCATCCGCCGCACGGGCCACGCCACCGCCGACGACGGCCAGTCGATCCTCCGCGTCGCCGACCTCTCGCTCAACGAGGACAGCCACGAGGTCGTGCGCGACGGCACCGAGATCGAGCTGACCGCCACCGAGTTCGAGCTGCTGCGCTTCCTCATGCGCAACGAACGGCGCGTGCTGTCGAAGGCGCAGATCCTCGACCGGGTGTGGAGCTACGACTTCGGCGGCAAGTCCTCGGTGGTCGAGCTGTACATCTCGTACCTCCGCAAGAAGATCGACGCGGGCCGCACTCCCCTGCTGCACACCGTGCGCGGCGTCGGCTACATGATCAAGGCGCCTCAGTGACCACTCCCCGACTCGCGGCACGGCCGATGAGCCTGCAGACCCGGCTCATGACGGCCGTGATCGGGTTCGTGTCGCTCATCCTCGTGATCGTCTCGATCATCACGAGCGCGATCCTCGGCCGCACCCTGGAGGGACAGCTCGACCAGAAGATCGAGCAGTATGCCGGGCAGCTCACCTACCTGGTCAACAAGTTCCCCTCGAACATCGGCACCGCAGCCGACATCTTCTCAGCCACCACCTCACCCGAGTCGGGGCTACTGGTCGCGGTGTCGAACCAGGCGGGCGTCAGCGGCGTGGTCCTCAACAGTCCACGGGACGAGATGAGCACCGGCCCATCGGTCTTGAGCTCGAGGCAGCTCGACCAGATCGAGACAGGTCTGCACGGCGGCCCCAACGCGACCGTGACGATCGACGGGCTCGGGTCGTATCGACTCGTCGTGGCGACCGCGCCGCAGACCGGGGCGACCGTCGTGACGGGTCTGCCGCGCGACGAGATCCAGAACCAGCTCACGACCCTCCTGACGGTCATCGTGCTCGCGACTCTCGGCGGGCTGATCCTGCTCGCCCTGACAACAGCGATCACGATCAGGGTGAGCCTGCGTCCGCTGCGGGCCGTCGCGGCGACCGCCACCCGCGTCGCGAACCAGCAGCTGGATCGCGGCCAGGTCGAGATCACCGAACGGGTTCCTGCGTACGAGGCCGATCCGCGCACCGAGACCGGTCTCGTCGGCGCATCGTTGAACAAGCTGCTCGATCACGTGAACACGTCGCTGGCCGCACGCCAGAAGAACGAGGAGCGGATGCGACGGTTCGTCGCGGACGCGAGCCACGAGCTGCGGACGCCGCTCGCCAGCATCCGCGGGTACTCCGAACTGTCGCTCAAGGCCCTCAGCCAGCAGCAGGGGCCTGCGGCGATCGAGGGAACCACGACCTCGCTCGAGCGCATCCAGGCGCAGTCGCTGCGCATGTCACGGCTCGTGGAGGATCTGCTGCTCCTCGCGCGGCTCGACGAGGGCCGGGAACTCGTGCACGGCACCGTTGACCTCACCCAGCTCGCCTTGGAGGGCCTCTCTGACGCCCGGCCGACGGCGCCGGAGCACCACTGGAACATCGAGGTGCCCGACGAGCCGCTCGTGATCGTCGGCGATGCCGGCCGGATGCATCAGGTGGTCGCCAACCTGCTCGCGAACGCCCGCACGCACACGCCCGCAGGCACCCACATCACGCTGCGCGTCGACCGCGAGGGCGACGACGCGGTGCTGCGCGTGCACGACGACGGCCCCGGCATCGACCCGAGTGTGCGCGACGAGCTGTTCGCCCGGTTCGCCAGGGCCGACACCTCGCGAGCCAGACAGACCGGCGGCACCGGGCTCGGACTCGCGATCGTGAAGGCGATCGTCGAGGGGCACGGCGGGCAGATCACCGTCGACAGCGAACCCGGCGACACGACCTTCACGGTGCGGATCCCGATGCACCACGAATCACCCGCGGACGACGACTCCTCGGATCAGTAGCCGGCGAACGCGTCGGTCGTGAGCGACCTGGCCTTCTGCAGCGCAGGGGCGAGGTCGGCGATGAGCCGCGGCGGACCGGAGATGTACGCGTGGCGGGAGCCGAGGTCCGGCACCCACTGATCGAGGCCGGCGCCGTCGAGGCGCGCACCCTGCGCCCAGCTCCAGTGCGCGGGCAGGTCGGCTGGTTCGTCGCGGGTGAACACGACCACCCGCGCACCCGTCGCCGCGAGCTCGTCGCGGAAGGCCAGCTCGCCGCTGTCGGCGGCGACGTACACGAGCACCACGTCACGCTGCCGACCGGTCTGGTGCAGCTGCCGCAGTTGCGACACGAACGGCGTCACGCCGATGCCCGCTGCCACCATGAGCACGGGCGCGTCGGAGCGCGGGAGGAGGAAGTCGCCCCAGGTGCCCGTCACAGCGAGTGAGGCGCCCGGCTGGGCCGCCGCGAGGGCGCGCTTGTAGCTCGACGGATGCTGCTGATCGCCGTCCTTGTACGCGATGCGCAGTGTCGGCAGGTCGGCGGGCGCCGAGACGATGCTGAACTCGCGTCGGGTGCCTCGGGCGTCGGGCCGCCGGTGCGGCACGTCGAGTTCGAGGTACTGGCCGGGAAGGAAGCGCACGGTTCCCCGGGCGCGGAAGGTGAGTTCCTGCGCCGTGGGGGTGAGCGACCGCCGCTGCTCGAGCACGAGACGCACCGACCCCCGCAGTGCGAACGCGAAAGCGAGCAGGTTGCCGATCAGGAGGGCCCGTTCCTGACCGAGCGTGAACAGCGACCCGATCGCGATGGGCCACCCGGCGAGAACACCGACCAGGGCGGCCACCGAGAACTGCTGCCAGCGCCTCGGCGGCATCGTCAGGGGCTCCGACAGCATGAACGCGCCGAGGAAGAGGAAGGGCGACTGCAGCACGGCGAACGAGAGCGCGGTGCCGAGGTCGAACGCGATCGCGAATCCCTGCGCCTGCACCGCCTGCCGCAGCACCGACACGGCGATCGCGATCACGAGGAAGGCGAGCACGATGCGCACCTTCTCGGTGCGCCACAGCACCGCGAGACCGAGGACCGCGACGGGGAGGAACAGCGAGGGCGTGCCGACCCACCACGACGACGAGGTGCCCAGCCACTCGAAAGCACCGAACGACCCGAGGATCGACACGACGGACGCGCCGAACGCGGCGGGGTTGAGGATGTGCCGGCCACGCCACGCGATGAGGTACTTCGACAGGCTCGCGAGGGCGCCGGCGATCGCGAGACCCAGCAGTGCGGTGCCCTCGACTCCCGGACGCAGGACGAACAGCAGGATGAGAGCGGTCACCAGCGAGGACTCGAGACGCCACGGGAGGCGGAGCAGACGCTGTACGGCGGCGTCGACGGCCGCGATGACGACCGCGAGCACGGCGAACGACGCGACGATCTCGAGGGGCGTCGGCGAGACGATCACGCCGAGCGCCGAGAGCGCGATCGCGATCACGGCGAGCGCGAGCAGGGCGAACAGCACGAGACGGTACATCGAGATGCCGCCGAGGAATGCCAGCGCGCGCTGCCGCAGTGCGGTGAGGGAGGTGATCACGGTTCTCCTCTTCCCTGATCGATGACGGCGCCGAGGGCCATGCCCCTACGCCTTGACGGTGAACAGCTCGGCCGGGCACCCCGCAGAGCGCTCGGCGCGCCCATCGGTCGACATGCGCACCCACTCGACGCCCCAGTCGGCGGCGAGCTCGGGGCCGCCGTCGAAGAAGAGCGCCGTGGCGACGGCATCCGCTCGCATCGCGTCCGAGGCGATCGCCCAGGTCGCCGCCCAGGTGCGCACGGGGACGCCGGTGCGCGCGTCGAGCACATGGTGCAGGCCGTCTCCCCAGGCGCGGCGGTTGACCGCCGAGGCGCAGAGCGCGGCATCCTGCAGCTCGACGACGCCGATCGCCTTGGTCGGGTCGTACGGGTGCTCGAGGCCGATGCGCACCCCGGCTCCGCGCGCCCGGATGTCGCCGCCGGCGTCGACGACGAGATCGCCGGGCACACGCGACAGCACGTCGACCACGAGGTCCACCAGTCGGCCCTTCCCGAGAGCGCCGACGTCGAGCAGAGCGGGAGCGGATGCCGTGGCCTCGGCCGCCGTCCAGCGCACGAGTCGCTGCCAGTCCGAGGGAGCGACGACCGGCGGGCCGGCCGTGAGAGAGTATGCGGCGTCATAGCCCACGGCTGCGAGGCTGTCGCCGACGAGAGGGTTCACGGCACCGCGCGTCGCGGCCCAGGCGTCGCGGTACGCGTCGAGCATGGGGGCGGCGTCGCGTGAGCGGATCGACCCGCCCTCGCGGCCGACCCGCGTGACGGCCGAGTCGTCGCGGAACCTCGACCACTCCCGGTCGAAGCGCTCGATCTCCGCGCTCACGGCCTGTCGCGACGCGTCGTCGAGGTCGGACGCGCTCTCGATCTCCCACCGCGTGCCGATCGCCTCGAAGCGCCAGATGGCCATGGCGGTCAGGCGCCTCAGGCGGCGGCCTGCTCCTTGATCGACGCGACGGCCTCGTTGAATCCGCCGCTCGTGAGCGAGGAGCCGGCGACGCGGCTCACCGAGATGTCGTCGAGGGACTTGCCCACGACCTCGTCGGAGATGCCGTCGATGAACTGGCCCTGGTACTGCTCGGTCTCGCGGGCCTTGGGGTCGCCCGTGACCTCGACGGATTCGACGACGCCGTCGGCGATCGTCAGCGACACCGAGATCGTCTCGACGGTCTCGGGGGTCTGATACGAGCCCTCGGCCTCGTATGTGCCGTCCTTGTACTCGCCACCGGTGGCGGCCGAGTCCGACGACGGCGTGCTTCCGTTGTCGCCGGTCGAGGGCGACTGCGCGTCACCGGTGCCGGAGCACCCGGCGAGGACGAGGAGTCCGGCGACGCCGAGGAGCGCGGAACCCTTGCGGACAGTGGTCGGTACGGTCGTGCGGATCATGATGGTCCTCCGGCTCTGCTCGAGACAACTGCATGTCGTTGAATCGACCGTAGGGATGCGTCCTATGTACCGGCTGTGCCGTGACGCTGCGTCTCCTACGCGTCGCCGCCGAACATGCTCGTGACCGAGCCGTCCTCGAACACCTCGTGGATGGCGCGGGCCAGCAGCGGCGCGATCGGGAGGATCGTGAGCTTCTCCCAGCGCCGCGACTCCGTGAGCGGGATCGTGTCGGTGATGACGACCTCGTCGATCGAGGCGTCCTGCAGCCGCTCCGACGCCGGGTCGCTGAAGATCGCGTGCGTGGCGGCCACGATCACGCGATGCGCGCCGTTGGCCTTGAGCGCCTGCGCGGCCTTCACGATCGTGCCGCCGGTGTCGATCATGTCGTCGACGAGGAGGCAGGTGCGCCCCTCGACGGCGCCGACGATCTCGTGCACCGAGACCTGGTTCGCGACCTTCGGGTCACGGCGCTTGTGGATGATGGCCAGGGGCGCACCCAGGCTGTCGGACCAGGTGTCGGCGACGCGGACACGGCCCATGTCGGGCGAGACGACCGTGAGGATCTCGCGGTCCTCCGGGCTCAGCGTGCGCTGGAAGTGGTCGAGCAGCACGGGCTTCGCGAACAGGTGGTCGACGGGGCCGTCGAAGAAGCCCTGGATCTGGGCAGCGTGCAGGTCGACGCTCATGACGCGGTCGGCGCCCGCCGTCTTCAGCAGGTCGGCCACGAGACGGGCGCTGATCGGCTCACGACCGCGGCCCTTCTTGTCCTGTCGCGAATACGGATAGTACGGCGCGACGACCGTGATGCGCTTGGCCGACGCGCGCTTCGCGGCGTCGATCATGATGAGCGTCTCCATGAGCCACTCGTTGACCGGCTCGCCGAAGGTCTGGATGAGGAAGAGGTCGCACCCGCGGATCGACACCTCGAACCGCGCGTAGATCTCGCCGGAGGCGAAGGTGCGGTGCTCGACCGGGGCGATCTCGGTGCCGAGCGCCGCAGCGACGGCGGCCGTCAGCTCCGGGTGCGATCGACCACCGGCGACGACGAGCCGCTTCTTGGTCTTCGCGACGAGACCCGGCGCGATGCCGTTGTCCCGGTCCAGGTCGACCGTCTTCTTCTTGCGCGCCATCAGTCCGCCTACTCCGCCGTCCGAGCCCGTGCTGCGGCATCCGCCGCACCCGTGCCTGCCCTGTTGTTCTCGACCCAGCCCTCGATGTTGCGCTGGGGGGCGACGCTCATGGCAAGGGCACCGGCCGGGACGTCCTTGCGGACGACGGCGCCGGCACCTGTCTTGGCGCCAGCACCCAGCCTAACGGGCGCGACCAGGGTCGTGTGCGAGCCCGTGTGCACCTCGTCCTCGACCACGGTGCGGTGCTTGTTCACATCGTCGTAGTTCGCGGTGATGGTGCTCGCGCCGAGGTTCACGCCCCGGCCGATCGTGGCGTCGCCGACGTACGACAGGTGCGGCACCTTGCTGCCCTCGCCGATCTCGGCGTTCTTCGTCTCGACGTAGGCGCCGATCTTGCCCTTGGCGCCGAGCACGGTGCCCGGTCGCAGGAACGAGAACGGCCCGACGGTGGCCTCGGCGCCGATCACGGCGAGGGTCGCGTCGGTGCGGCGCACGGTCGCCCGCTCCCCCACCTCGCAGTCGACGAGGGTGGTGTCGGGGCCGACGGTCGCCCCCTCGGCGATGGTCGTGGCGCGCAGGATGTGCGTGTTCGGGAGGATCGTGACGTCGGGTGCGAGCGTCGCGTCGTCGTCGATCCAGGTGGTGGCCGGATCGATGACGGTGACCCCCTCGAGCTGCCAGCGGCGCACGATGCGCTCGTTCAACAGACGGCCGACGAGCGCGAGCTGCGCGCGGTCGTTGACGCCGAACGTCACGGACACGTCGGAGACGACGGATGCCGCGACGCGGTCGCCTGCGGCGCGCAGCAGACCGGGCACGTCGGTGAGGTACATCTCCCCCTGCGCGTTGTCGACGCCGACCTGGGGCAGGTAGCGGCGCAGCACCTCGGCACGGAACACGTACATGCCCGCGTTGATCTCGCGCACGGCGGCTTCGTCGGCGGTCGCGTCCTTCTGCTCCACGATGCGGTCGACGCCGCCGTCGGCATCGCGGATCACTCGCCCGTATCCGGTCGGGTCGTCGACGACCGCCGTCATCAGGGTCGCCGCGGCTCCGGCATCCCGATGCTCGGCGAGGAACGCGCCGAGGGTGTCGGCGTCGGCCAGAGGGCAGTCGCCGGAGAGCACGAGCACGTCTCCCTGGAAGTCGGGGATCGCGTCGATCGCCACCTGCACGGCACGGCCGGTGCCCGGCACGTCGTCCTGGTCGACGAACACGGCGTCGGGATAGTCCTCGCGCAGCGCGGCGACCACCTGGTCGCGCTCGTGACGCACGACGACCTCGACGTGGTCGGCGGCGAGCCGCGCGGCGGTGGTCAGCACGTGGCCGACGAGGGGTCGTCCACCGATCGGGTGCAGCACCTTCGGAAGGCGGGACTTCATACGCGTGCCCTGTCCTGCGGCGAGAACGATGATGGCGAGGTTGTTCCCTGTCATGCTCCGCCGCCAGGACTCGAACCTAGACCTCACAGCTCCAAAGGCTGTCGTGCTGCCATTACACCACGGCGGACCGCGGCACCCGGGGGGGGCGGCCGCCCGTCAAGTCTGCCACGTCCGCCCGTGTGCCAGCGGCGATCGCGCGCCCACCCGCGATAATGGACGGATGAGCCAGGCGGATGAGGTCGATCGCATCGTCGGTGCCTGGAACGCCCAGCGCCCCGATCTGGACTTCTCTCCCCTGGAGGTGCTGTCGCGCGTCGACCGCCTCACGCGTCTGCTCGACCGCGCCAGGCGCGATGTCTTCCGCCGCAGCGACCTCGAGCCGTGGGAGTGGGACGTGCTCTCCGCCCTGCGCAGGGCCGGCTCGCCGTTCCAGCTCTCACCCAAACAGCTGCTGCAGCAGACGCTCGTCTCCAGCGGCACGATGACCAACCGCATCGACCGTCTCGTCGGGCGGCGGTTCGTGCGTCGAGAGGCCGACCCCGCCGACGGACGCAGCGTGCTCGTCACGCTCACCGACGACGGACGCATCCGCGTGGATGCCGCGATCACGCGTCTCGTCGATGTCGAGGCCGACCTGTTGCAGGGGCTCTCGCGAGGCGACCGCGACCGCCTCGCAGCGCTGCTGCGCAAGCTCAGCCTCAGCTTCGACGTCTGACGGCACTCACACGGCGGTGCGGGCCGGCGGTACCGGCCCGCACCGGGAGGCGCGTCAGATCCCCGGATCGACGATGACGGCGACCTTGCCCGTCGAGCGTCCCGTCTCCACCCGCTCCTGCGCCGCGGCGAGCTCGTCGAGCGGATAGCTCGAGTCGAGGTGCACGCTCACGCGACCCGCTTCGGCGAGCGTCGCGATCTCCGACAGGTCTGCGCCGTCGGCATGGACGAGGATGCGCTGCACGGGCGATGCTCCCCACGCCCCGAGCTGGGCCGTCTGCGCGGCGGACAGGCCGGTGATCGTGATCACCGACGTCCCCTCGCGCACGGCACCGCGTGGCGGCAGCGTCGCGTCGACAGTGACGATCACGGCGTCGACGGGGGCGATGGCGGCGAGGCCCTGCTCGTCGCGGTAGTCGACGACCTCCGCCGCTCCCCAGCCCCGCAGCAGCTCGTGCTTCGCCGGGCTGCCCGTCGTGACGACCTCTGCTCCGCGGGCGACGGCGAGCTGGATCGCCAGGTGACCGACGCCTCCGGCGCCGCCGAGGACGAGGACGCGCTGCCCGTCGCGCACCCCCGCGGCATCCAGCGCCTGCCAGGCCGTGAGAACAGCGAGCGGGGCGGCGCCGGCCTGCGCCGTCGACCACGTGCTCGGGATCGGGGCGAGGTCGCTGGCGGAGACGAGCGCGTACTCCGCCAGCGTGTGCGCGATGTCGGGGAAGGCGGCGAGCGCGTGGACGCGGTCGCCGGGCGCCCAGCCCGCGACCTCGGGGCCGACCTCGGCGATCACGCCGGCGACGTCCCACCCGGGGAGATCGGAGTAGCGGATGACGCCGAAGTCGTGCGCTGCCGCCCGGATCTTCACGTCGACGGGGTTGAGGCCGGCTGCTCCGACCCGGAGGAGGACCTGGCCGGGCCCCGGGGTCGGTGTCTCGACCTCGACGATCGAGATCACGTCGGCGGCCGAGCCGGGGCCTGAGTACTTCGCTGAACGCACTGGTTTGCCTTTCTGGTCTGCGGATCATCTGATCGCAGAGATCAGCATGATCGCCGGGACGGACGGTCACCAGTGACCCGAAGGACAACATGTGTCACGATAGAGCCATGCATCGGATCGCCGTCGTCGCCCTCCCCGGCGTCTTCCCCTACGAGCTCGGGGTGCCCGCCCGCTTCTTCCGCGCGGCTCAGCGCGACGGCGAGCCCCTGTACTCCGTCACCACCTGCACGCTCGACGGCCTCCCCGTCGCGACGAACGCCGACTTCGCGATCACGCCGGCCGCCGACCGTCGGATCCTGGAGACGGCCGACACCATCATCGTGCCGCCCTGGAGCGACGCGGAGATCGCCGGAGACCCCATCGGACTGGCCGAGTACGCCGACCGACGCATCGTGAGCTTCTGCACCGGTGCGTTCACCCTCGCGGCAGCGGGGTTGCTCGACGGCAAGGAGGCGACGACGCACTGGTGCGCGTCCGACGAGTTCGCCCGCCGGTTCCCCCGGGTGCGGCTGCGCGAGGACGAGCTCTTCGTCGACGAGGGTTCCGTGCTCACCGCCGCCGGCGCATCCGCCGCTGTCGACGCGACCATGCACCTCATCGCGAGCGACCACGGCGCGGCCGTCGCCGCTCTCGTCGCGCAGACCACGCTCGCCGCGCCGCACCGCGGCGGAGGTCAGCGGCAGTTCATCGCGCGTCCGCCGGTGCCGCAGACTCCCGTCGGATCGGCGGGCGACATCCAGGCCTGGCTGCTGGCCCACGTCGAGGAGCCGCTGTCGCTGGCAGCGGTCGCCGCGCACTTCGGCATGAGCGTCCGGACCCTCACTCGACGGTTCCGGAGCGAGACGGGCCGCACGGTCGGCGACTGGTTCGCCGACGCCAGGGTCGACCGTGCGCGAGAGCTGCTGGAGACGACCGACCTGCTGATCGACGATGTCGCCCTGCGCTCGGGGTTCGCCACGGCGGCCGCTCTGCGCAAGCACTTCCGTGACCGGCTGGGCCTCGCGCCGCAGCAGTACAGGTCGCGGTTCGCGCGGGCCGCGTAGGCTGATCCGAATGGGCATGCTCTCCCCCCTCCCGATGCGCGACGGCGTCGGGGCGACCCGTCTGCACGTTCCCCTGACGGGCGAGTGGCCCACGATCGCGGCCTACATGATCGAGCGCTTCTTCCACCTCGACCCCGAGCGCCTGCTGGTCCGGTTCGACCGCGGCGAGATCGTGGCGCGCGACGGGAGGGCGCTCCCGCGGGACACCCCGCTCGGGGCGGAAGAGTTCGTCTGGTACTACCGCGAGCCGCCGGAGGAGCGCGAGATCCCGTTCCCGATCGAGGTGCTGCACCAGGACGACGACCTCGTCGTGATCGACAAGCCGCACTTCCTCCCCACCACCCCGGGCGGCAAGTACGTGCAGAACTCGGCCCTCGTGCGGTTGCGCAATCTGCTCGGCATCCCGGAGCTGACACCGATCCATCGCCTCGACCGCGCCACCGCCGGTCTGCTGATGTTCTCCGCGCGGCCGGAGACGCGAGGGGCGTACCAGCTGATGTTCGAGAACCGCGAGGTGCAGAAGACCTACGAGGCGGTGTCCGCACGCCCGGGGAGCTGGGAGCAGGATGCCGCGCGCTTCCCCCTCGTGCACCGCAACCACATCGTGAAGCCGCGGGCGCAGTTGCGCGTCGAGGTCGTGCCGGACAGGGAGCCGAACGCGGAGACGCTGATCGAGATCCAGGATGCCGACGATCGCGTCGTACACACGCTGCTGCGTCCACACAGCGGCAAGATGCACCAGCTGCGCGTGCATCTCGCAGCGGTGGGGCTCGGCATCCTGCACGACCGCTTCTACCCCGTACTGGAGCCCGAGACCCCCGATGACTTCGACCAGCCGCTGCAGCTGCTGGCTCGCGAGCTGCGCTTCGTCGACCCTCTGACCGGCGCCCCGAGGGAGTTCACCACGCGACTCTCGCTCGCCTTCGCCCCGGACGCCCGCGGGCGCTCCGGCGCGAGCGCGGTCAGCGACGCATGATCTTGCGCGCGAGCCTCGTGCCGAGCAGCTGCACCAGGTGCACGAACACGACGATGAGGATGATCGCCGCCCACATCACGACCGGCTCGAACTGCCGGAACCCGTAGACCTGCGCGAAGGCTCCAAGGCCTCCGCCGCCGATCAGACCGGCCATCGCCGTCATGTCGATGAGAGCGACGACGATGAAGGTGTAGCCGAGGATCAGCGGGCCGAGGGATTCGGGGATCGCGACGGTGAAGAGGATGCGCAGCGGGCTCGCGCCCATCGCGCGGGCCGCTTCGATCACGCCGGGCGACACCGAGACGAGGTGCTGCTCGACGATCCGCCCGATCGCGAACGCGGCCGCGATACCGATCAGGAACGCGCCGGCGGTCGTGCCGATACCGGTGCCGACCACGACACGGGCGAACGGCTGCGCGACGGCGACGAACAGCACGAACGGGATCGGGCGGAAGAAGTTCACCGCGAGGTTGGCGATCGCCGAGACGACGGAGTTCTGCATGAGCCCGCCGGGGCGGGTGACGTAGAGCACGACGCCGATCACGAGTCCGAGCACGCCACCGAGCACGAGCGCGAAGGTCGTCATGTAGAGGGTCTCGAGGGCGGCGGACCAGAACTCCGGGCCCAGTTCGATCAGGCGATCCATCAGCGGGTCTCCTCTCCGGCGAGCTCGGTCACTTCGACGCGTTCACCGATCGTCGCGAGCGCCCGGTCGATGGCTGCGGCGTCGCCGCGGATCGCGAGGGTGAGGTGTCCGAACGCGCGACCCCGGATGTCGTTGATGCCGCCGTACACGAGCTCGAAGTCGAGCCCGGCGGTGGCGAGGTCGAGGAACACCTGCGCCTGCGAGGAGTCGCCGTCGCGGAACGAGAACGTGACGATACGTCCGTGGTGCCGGTCCCGCAGCACTGCGAGCTCGGCCGGCGACGGGATGCCTTTGACCACCGTTCCGACGAAGCGCTGGGACGCCGGGTTCTGCGGTGCGGAGAAGACGTCGAACACGTCGCCCTGCTCGATCACCCGTCCGCGCTCCATCACGGCGACCTTCGTGGCGATGGTCTGGATCACATCCATCTCGTGCGTGATGACGACGATCGTGACGCCCTGCTCCCGGTTGACGCGGCCGAGCAGATCGAGCACCTCGTGCGTCGTCTGCGGATCGAGGGCGCTCGTCGCCTCGTCGGCCAGCAGGATCGCGGGCTTCGTCGCGAGGGCGCGCGCGATGCCGACGCGCTGCTTCTGACCGCCCGAGAGCTGCTCGGGATACGCCTTGGCCTTGTCGGACAGACCGACGAACGACAGCAGCTCGGTGACGCGCTCCTCGATGTCGGCCTTCGACCACCCAGCCAGCTTGAGGGGGTAGGCGATGTTCGCATTCACCGACCTCGACGAGAACAGGTTGAACTGCTGGAAGATCATGCCGATTCCGCCGCGGACCTTGCGCAGCGCGCTCTCCGAGAGCGTCGTGATGTCGACGCCGTCGACGAGGATCGTGCCCGCCGTGGCCGGCTCGAGGGCGTTGATGAGTCGTACGAGGGTCGACTTGCCCGCGCCCGAGTACCCGATGATCCCGAAGACGTCGCCCTTCTCGATGTCGAGGGTGACGTCGTCGACCGCGACGATCTCGGCGTCGCGCGAGGTGCGGGAGGGGTAGGCCTTCGACACGTTGGTCAGGCTCACGATCGGCATGGTTGCTCCGGTGATGGGGTGGGTGGCGGAACGACGAATCGGGTGACGCGCGTGGCGCCACCCGATTCTCGCGCATCGGCGTGGGGCGGGTCTCACCCCGGCTGACTCACTTCTGCGCTTCGGTGTCCTTCTCGACCTTCTTGAGGGAGTCGACGAGGTCCTTCACGGGAGTCTGCAGCGGCACAGCGGTGTCGCCCGACGACTCGAGCAGACCGGCCTGCACGTCCTCGTTCGTCTGGAAGATCTCGACGAGCTTGAGGTACGTCTCGTTGTCGGCGTCCTCGGCGCGCGCGGCGAAGACGTTCACGTACGGCAGCGCGTTGGGGTCCTCCGGGTCGTCCTGGGCGATCGCGTCGTCGAACGTCAGGCCCGAGTCCTCGACGAAGTCGTTGTTGATGATCGCCGCGGCCACATCGGGCAGCGACGTCGGGATCAGCGCCGCCTCGAGGGCGGTGACCTTGACCTTCGACTTCTCGGTGTCGACGTCGGCGAGATCCGAGAAGATCGTTCCACCGCTCTTCAGCTCGACGAGGCCGGCGGACTGCAGCACGAGCAGAGCGCGGGCCTGGTTGGACGCGTCATCGGGGACGGCCACCGTCTCGCCCTCGGGGATGCTCTTCACGTCGTCGTACTTCTTCGAATACAGACCGAGCGGGTAGATCGCCGTCGAGCCGATGGGCTGGAGGTCCGAGCCGGAGCTCACGTTGTAGTTCGCGAGGTACACGATGTGCTGGAACTGGTTGAGGTCGATCTCGCCCTCGCTGAGCGCCGGGTTCGGCTGCTCGTAGGAGCCGAAGTCGACGAGCTCGACCGTGATCCCCTCCTCGGCCGCTGCCTCGACGAACGGCGCCCACTGCGGGTCGCCCTTGCCGACGACGCCGATCTTGACGGTCTCGTCGGTCCCGGAGTCACCGCCGGACCCGGCGTCGGAGGATGCTGTCGCGCAGCCCGAGAGGGCGACGAACAGCGGCACCGCGGCGAGCGCGGCGATCAGGGAAGTGGTGCGGCGTGACATGGGAAGGGTTCCTCTCTGGGGGGACTCGAATACGTTAGGCAGCCGCCGCGCCCGCCCGACAATCGAGCGTCACAGAGCGTCACGAGCGCTGTATCGGAACACCAGAGACCGTCGCCCGTGGGCGTCGATGCATCAGTCGAACTCTTCGATCCCCTGCAGACGCACCTGCTCCAGGTCGAGCCGCGCCGAGATCCGCCTCACCACGAGGTCGTCGACCCTGCCCGATCGACGGAGCCCCAGCAGCACCTCGCGCTTGCGATCGATCAGCGCGAGCTTGAGCCGTGTGTGCTCGTCGTGGCGCACGAGCGGCGACCGCTGCATGACGTCGACGTCGGGCGACGTGGCGATCATCTGCAGGGTCCTGACCTCGCCCTCCGCGCCGTCGTCGCCGAGCACGGCGTCGCCGTCGGTGACCGCCGCATTCATGCCCGACGGGGAATCCGCTCCCCCGATCCCCGTGACGACGCGCGCACCACCCGTGCCGCTGCCGCCGAGCGGGTCGGGCTCGTCGAGCATCTCGTCGAGGGCGCGCGCCTCGGCATCCACGATCGCCTGCTCCCTGGCGAGCGCTCGCGCGTTCGAGAACTCGAGCATCTGGTAGCCCTCGGCGCGCACCTTGTCGCGGATCTCCTGCCCGACGCCGTGCTCCGCGGCCAGATCGTCGAGAGCGGCGAGGGCCGCGCCCGAGATGGTGCGCTCGGCGAGCTCGTACTCCTCGTCCTCCGCATGATCGACGGGGAACCGGGCCCACCGCACGATCGCAGGAAGGAGCGGTGCCTGCACCAGCAGGCTGAGCAGGATCACGCCCGCCGTGACGAACACGATCTGGTCGCGACCGGCAAGCTCGCCGCCGGAGGAGCTCGCCGCCGGGACCGAGAGCGCGATCGCCAGAGACACGGCCCCCCGCATGCCCGCCACCGTCGAGACCGCACGCGCGCGGGAGCGCGCCCCGCGGGCCTGCCCGGCTCCGGGCTGCCGCTGGAACACTGCGTTGAGCAGCTGGAAGACATAGCGGACGACGAGCAACGTGACCCACACGGCGAGAGTGACCAGCACGAGGCGCCCGATCGCGGCAGCCGAGATCTCGTGCACCACGAACTGCACCTCGAGCCCGATCAGCACGAACAGGGCGCCGTTGAGCAGGAACACGCCGAACGGCCACGCGGCGTCGGCCTGGCGGCGGGAGGATGCCGTCGTCACCCGCGGCGACACGTAGGCGACGATCAGACCGGCCACCACGACGGACAGCACTCCGGACGCGTGCACGATCTCGGCGAGCAGGAACGAGGTGAACGGGATGAGAAGCAGCGTGACGTTGATCACGACCGTGCGCGACGTGCGCCGCAGCAGCAGATACCCGAGCGCCGCGACCACGACGCCCGCGGCGACCCCTCCGACGTACGAGATGAGCACCGACAGGGTGACCGACCACGGCGTGATGTTGCCGCCCAGCGCGAGCGAGACCGCGATCGCGTAGAGGACGAGCGCGGTGCCGTCGTTGGTGAGGCTCTCCGCCTTGAGCTTCATGAACATGCGGCGCGGCAGCAGACGGCCGAGCGCCGCGACGGCGGTGGCGTCGGGAGGGGCGACCGCGGCGCCGAGGATGAGCGCGATCTCCCACGGGATGCCGAACAGCACGCCGATGCCGGCGACCGCGAACGCGGACGCGACGACGAGCAGCGTGCTCATCGGGAGGATGTAGCGGAAGTCACGGCGGATCGACCGCAGCGACGTCGTGAGGCTCTCCCAGAACAGCATCACCGGGAGGAACAGGAGCAGGACCGTCTCGGGCGGCAGCTGGATCTCGCGCAGCTGCGGGACAAATCCCCACGCGAGTCCGAGGATGACGAGCACGAGCGGCAGAGCGAGGCGGATACGGGGAGCGAGCAGCGCTCCGACGAGGATCGTGAGTCCGATCAGGACGGTTACTTCGAGGCCTTCCATCCCTGTCTCCCAACGTCGGTGAGAGCAGGATATTCCTCCCTCAGCGGTGCGACCAGCGCGGGATCACGAGCGGGCTCCCCGATTCGGGGTCGGTGATGACCCTCGCGTCCAAACCGAACACCTGGGCGACGAGCGCTTCGGTGATGACCTCCGCCGGGCTGCCGCTCGCCACGACCGCCCCGTCCTTCATCGCGATGATGTGATCGGCGTATCGGGCGGCCTGGTTGAGGTCGTGCAGGACGGCGACGAGCGTGTGGCCCTGGGTGCGATTCAGCGCGCGACACAGCTCCAGCAGCTCGACCTGGTGGCTGAGATCGAGGTACGTGGTCGGTTCGTCGAGCAGGAGGATGGGCGTCTGCTGGGCGAGAGCGACCGCCATCCAGACGCGCTGCCGCTGGCCGCCGGAGAGCTCGTCCACCAGGCGACCCGAGAGGTGCCGCGTGCCGGTGGCGTCCATCGCCTCGGCGACGGCCGCCTCGTCCTCGGGCGACCAGGGCGAGAATAAGCGCTGGTGCGGGTACCGCCCGCGGGACACGAGATCGATCACCCGGATGCCGTCCGGCGCGACGGGCCCCTGCGGGAGCAGCCCCACCTCGCGCGCGACGTGCTTGGTGGGCAGTCGGTGCAGGCTCTGCCCGTCCAGCAGGACGCGACCTCCGGCCGGTTCGAGCAGGCGCGTGAGGCTCTTCAGAAGTGTCGATTTACCGCATGCGTTCGGGCCGACGATCACGGTGAAGGCCCCGTCCGGGATCTCGACGGAGACGTCGTCGCAGATGACCCGGTCGGCGTATCCGAGAGTCGCCTCCTCGACGGCGAGACGTGTCATCTTCTCTTTCCCTCTCTGATGAGCAGCCACAGGAAGTACAGCCCGCCGACCGAGACGGTCACGATGCCGACGGGCAGCGGGGAGTCGGGGTGTATTCGCTGCGCGGCGACGTCCGCGAGCAGGAGCAGGAGAGACCCCACGGCTGCCGTCGGCCCCAGCGCCAGCCCGTCGGAGCGGACGATGCGTCGCGCGATCTGCGGCGCGGCCAGCGCGATGAACGAGATCGATCCGACCATCGCCGTCGCGAGGGCGATGAGTCCGACACCGACGATGATCGCGCTCACCTGCACGAGCCGGACGTTCAAGCCGAGGGCCGTCGCGAACGGCACCCCGACCTGCATGACGCGCATCGGGCGGCTCAGCGCCAGCGCCCCGATGATGAACACCCCCGACCCCGCGAGGGTCGCCCCGACCGCGGGCCACGACATGCCCGACAGGTTCCCGGCACCCCAGAGTCCGGCCATGATCGCATCCTCGACCGTGGCGCTCAGCAGGATCCAGACGTTCACCGACGCGAGCATGGCGCTCACCCCGATGCCGACGATGATCAGCCGCACTCCGCGGACGGCGCCCTTCTTCGATGCGAGGAGGAAGACGAGGAAGGCGGTGACGATGCCTCCGGTCAATGCACCGCCCATGGTCGCGGCTGTGCCTCCGCCGAGCAGCAGCATCACGACGAGCGCGCCCGTGTAAGAGCCGGTCTGGAAGCCGATCACGTCCGGCGACCCGAGGGGGTTGCCGGTGAGGTTCTGGAAGATCGCGCCGCTCATGGCGAGGCAGGTTCCCAGCAGCACGGCCATGACGATGCGCGGCGCTCGCCACTCGAGCACGACCATGGTGATGTAGTCGTCCCCGCGACCGATGAGCGCCGCGAGCGCCTCGGAGAGCGAGATCTGCGCGGAACCAGAGAACACGGCGAAGACGGCGAGCGCCGCCGTCGCGACCCACAGCCCCACGCAGATGTGCAGAGACCGGGCATCGACGAACAGCAGCGGCCGCTCGGCACGCCCCACGCGCAGCATGCGACGCCCGAAGTCGAGATCGACCATGCGTCACACCTCCGAGACCCGGAAGCGCCGGACCATCCAGATCAGCACCGGCGCCCCGATGAACGCGGTCACGACGCCGACCGGCACCTCGCCCGCGGTGATGACGCGGCCGAGCACGTCGGCGAATCCGAGCACGATCGGAGCGATGAGGACGGAGTAGGCCATGATCCATCCCAGGTGCGGTCCGACGATCATCCGCGCGACGTGCGGAGCGAGCAGCCCGAGGAAGCCGATCGGCCCGGCCGCCGCGGTCGCGCCGCCGGCGAGCAGGGCGATCGCGATGAGCGCGACGACGCGGATCCGGTTCGGATGAGCGCCCATGGCGACGGCTGACGCCTCACCCAGCGACAGGACGTCGAGTGCCCGCGAGCTGAGCAGGGCGATCACGAGGCCGACGACGATGAACGGCACGATCGCGGCCGTGGCATCCAGAGGCTGGGAGGCCGTGGTGCCCGCCGACCACCCGCGCATGCGCTCGAGCACTGCGGAGTTCGACAGCAGCACGGCGGAGCTGAATCCGGTCAGCACGGCACCGAGGGCGACTCCGGACAGCGTCATCCGCACGGGGTTCCCGCGGGCGGCGCCGGTGTTGCCGATCATGAACACCGCCACCGAGGTGAGCATCGCGCCGGCGAACGACCACCACATGTACTGCGAGATGTCCGTGACGGCGAAGAACGCGATTCCGACGACGACCGCGAGGGAGGCGCCGGCGTTCACCCCGAGGATGCCGGGGTCGGTCATCGGGTTGCGGGTGACGGCCTGCATCAGCGACCCGGCGACGCCGAGCGCCGCCCCCGCCACCAGCACGAGCACGGTGCGCGGCACCCGCGAGAACCAGACCGTCTGCGATATCGCGTCGTCGGGACCGGGGTGCAGCAGCGCGTTCAGCACGTCGGCGGGCGGCACGGCGCGCGATCCGACCAACATGCTGGCGGCGAGCGCGAGCACGCACAGGATCACGAGCGGCACGAGTCCGACGAAGCGACGGGGGGCGCGGGTCTGCACGCCGTCGCGCTGCGCCTCGACGAGCGAGACCTGCGACATCATGGGGCGGTCTGTGTGGGGCGGGAAGGTCAGGCGACCTTGGCGGATGCCGAGACGAGCTCGGCGACATCGGTCAGCCACTGCGCGTACGTCGACGCCGTCATGGCCCCCTTCGAGCTCCACGCGCCGAGCTGACCGGCCTTCACCGCGGGGAGCGCATCCCACAGATCCGCCGAGAACGAGAAGTCATCGGTGTAGCCCTCGACGAGCACGACGTCGGCCGGATAGCTCGACGCGTCCTCCCAGGCCACCTGGCCCCAGGGGTTACCCGTCGCGGGCGCCTCGGCACCGACGACCGTCGCCCCCAGCTCTTCGAGGAGGTCGGCCTGCGCGAAGCCGACTCCGGTGTACAGCATCTCCTTCGTGGGGCTCGCGAGCATGATGCCCAAGCCGTTCTCGGCGACCGCGGCGCTGACCGCCGTCTTCGCCGCGTCGAGCGCCTCGTCGGAGGCGAGGATCTCCTCCGAGGCGACATCGCCTCCGAAGAACTCCGCGATCTCGCGGGTGTCGGCGATGCGCTCGTCGATGGTTTCGCTGCCGGGCAGCGCGACGAACGGCGCCACACGGGTGATCTGCGCGTTGACGTCCTCGTCGAACCACTGCCAGCCGTCGGCCGTGCCCTGACCGATGATCGCGTCGGGGCGCAGTTCGGCGAGCTTCTCGACGTCGATCTCACCGTCCTTGCCGACCACCGGGATGCCGCTGACGTCGGCGTCGCCCATCACGAAGGCGTTGTCGCACTCGAACCCGAAGAGGGCGATGGGCTCGATGCCGTATTCGTGGAGCGAACTGTACGCATAGCAGTCCATGACGATGTCCTCGGGCTGCGCGTCGAAGTCGATCTCGAGCCCGTCGAGCGTCGGGTGCACGAGGGTGACGCCGTCTCCTGCGTCGGCCGCCTGCCCTTCCGCCACGTCGCCTGAGGCGCACGAGGCGAGCAGGAGCGCGGAGGCGGAGACGAGGGCGGCGAGGGCGAGGCGGCGATTCACGGCATGACCATTTCTGTCGTCGAACGGGGATGCCCCGAGGCTAGCAACGACAACTTAGGGTAGCCAAACCTAAATGTATCTCCCGGCGTGTCGCCGCGATCAGCCGATCTGCTCCGTCAGCTCGAACCAGCGCAGCTCGAGCTCCTCGATCTCCGCCTCCTGCTCGCCGATCTTCTTCATGCGATCCCCGAGGCCCGCGTAGTCAGACTGATCGTGGTCGGCGAGCGCGTGCTTGGCCTTGTCGACCTGGTCGGTGAGCTTCTGGATCCGACGCTCCAGCGACGAGATCTCCTTCTGGGCCGCGCGCAGCTCGGCGCCGTCAAGACCGGACGGCGCCGCCGCGGCATCCGTCTTCGCCGCGGTCGCCGGGGTGGCGTCCTGCAGCTGACGGAGACGCAGGTACTCGTCGACGCCGCCGGGAAGGTGACGCAGCCGGCCGTCGAGGATCGCGTACTGCTGATCCGTGACCCGCTCGAGGAAGTACCGGTCATGGCTGACGACGAGGAGGGTTCCGGACCACGAGTCGAGGAGGTCCTCGATCGCCGCGAGCATGTCGGTGTCCATGTCGTTGGTCGGCTCGTCGAGGATCAGCACGTTGGGCTGATCGAGCAGCACGAGGAGGAGCTGCAGCCGTCGCTGCTGGCCTCCCGAGAGGTCCTTCACAGGGGTGGAGAGCTGCGCCGACGAGAACCCCAGACGTTCGAGCAGCTGCCCCGGCGTGAGATCCTGCGCCTTCGAGCCGGTCCCCATCGTGTACGAGGTGCGGAGACCGGAGATCACGACGCGCACCGGATCGTTCCAGTGCTGCTCGAGCTCGTCGAGGCGCTGCGTCAGGGTCTTCACCTTGACCGTGGTGCCGCGCTTGATGCGGCCCTCGGTCGGTTCCACCGTGCCCGAGATCAGTCCGAGGAGGGTCGACTTGCCGGCGCCGTTCACCCCCAGGATGCCGGTGCGCTCGCCCGGTGCGATGCGCCACTCGACGTCGGACAGCACGCGCTTCGTGCCGCCGTCCTCTGTCGGGTACGTGACTCCCACGTCGAGCAGGTCCACGACGTCCTTGCCGAGGCGCGATACGGCGAGCGACTGCAACGACACGGTGTCACGGATCTCCGGTACGTCGGCGATGAGCTCGTTGGCGGCCTCGATGCGGAACTTCGGCTTGCTCGTGCGGGCGGGGGCGCCGCGGCGCAGCCAGGCCAGTTCCTTGCGCGCGAGGTTCTGCCGCTTGGCCTCGGTGGCCGCCGCCATGCGATCGCGCTCCACGCGCTGCAGGATGTACGCCGCGTAGCCGCCTTCGAAGGGCTCGACGAGGCGGTCATGCACCTCCCAGGTCTCGGTGCAGATCTCGTCGAGGAACCACCGGTCATGGGTGACGACGAGCAGCGCGCCGGAGTTCGCCGCCCACCGCCGCTTCAGATGTCCGGCGAGCCAGGTGATCGCCTCGACGTCGAGGTGGTTGGTCGGCTCGTCGAGGGCGATGACGTCCCAGTCCCCCGCGAGCAGCGTGGCGAGCGACACCCGCCGGCGCTGTCCTCCGCTGAGGGAGCCGATGCGCGCATCCCACGGCAGATCCGTGAGGAGTCCGGCGATGACGTCGCGCACCCGCGCGTCGCCCGCCCACTCGTGCTCGGGCGTGTCGCCCACCACCGCCTCGGCGATCGTGACGTCGTCGCCGAGGGTGTCCGCCTGGGAGAGGACGCCGATCGTGGTGCCGCCGCGTACCGTGACGCGGCCCGAGTCGGGCTCCTTGGTGCCGGCGAGCATGCCAAGCAGGCTCGACTTGCCGTCGCCGTTGCGGCCGACGATGCCGATGCGGTCGCCCTCCTCGATGCCGAGGGTCACGGAGTCGAAGACGACCCTGGTCGGATATTCGAGGTGCAGGGCTTCAGCCCCGAGAAGATGTGCCATGTCGTCTTCCAGGGTAGTCGCGCGGGACGCCGCCGCCGCGCGGGCTGGTCAGTCGCCCGCGGTCGCGGTGATCTGCGCGATCCAGTCGACGGCCGCCAGCGCCTCGCGCCGCTGGAAATCCCGCAGCGCGTCCATCCCCGGGGGCGCAGGCCATCGGCACTTCTCGAACCACCCGCCCCCGATCGCGGCGAGGAGCGGGATGTGGTCGGCTGCGGCCGAGCCGTCGAACACCGGGTGAGAACGCAACGACTCGACATCGGCTGCGGGGTCCTCCACCCGCAGGTCGAGTAGATACAGGAGCGCGTCCTCCCACCCTGCTCCGCGAGCAGCCCACGGCCAGTCGAGCAGACGGGCGCATCCGGCTCCGTCGATCAGGATGTTGTCCGCGCGGAGATCGCCGTGCACCAACCGCTCCCCCGCAACCGCAGACCCGACGCGTCCCGCATGCTCCTGAAGGAGAGCGACGTTCTCGATGCACCACGGTGTGGTCGTGCCGAGGAGGTCAGCGCGTGCCAGCCGCTCCCACGAGCCCGCATCCTCGGCGAGTTCGTCGGCGAGACGCGGGAGAGACGCGGGAGGTTCCGCAGCGGCGAGCGCGGCGATCGCGTCGAGCACGAGGGCGGTGTCGAGCGGCGAGTCCTTCCGCGGATGCCGGCCGTCGACGTCCTCGATCGTGAGCACCGCCCAGTGGTCGTCGTCGAACGCGTCGATGAGGTGGGCCGCGGGCAGGTCACGCGGGATCATCCGCAGGATGTCCGCCTCGCGTCGATAGAGATCGAAAGTGCCGGAAGACGATGCATGCACCGCCTTGACGAAGCACCGTTGCCCATCGGCGAAGAACACACGCGATGCCAGGCCTGCGGAGAAGCCACCGTGTTGGGTGCGAGCCTCTTCGACCGTCGACCCAGCGGACTGCTCGACGCGCGTGCGGACGTCTGAGGGGAGTTCCGACCACTCAAGACGCGCCATCGAGCCACCCTATCGAGCCCCGGGAGCTGCGCCGGATCACCGCGCTCCTGCCGCGCGGGACGAAGATCCGGTATTCCGCGAATAGCAAGTCGAATCTTTGTTCCAACGTCGGTGGTCGGTGGTTCACTGAGGTCATGTCAGCTCTCCTCGACGCAACGGACTCGCAGATGGCGGCGCTCGCCGGCCTCGTCGAGACACTGCGCGTCGCGGATCAGACGCTGGCCGCGATGCAGGCGGCGCGCGATGGACTGCTCGCGGTCGCCGGCAAGCTCGCGATCGACATAGCGAGGCAGAGCGAGCACCCTGACGGTGGAGACCATGCGATCAGGTCGGTCGCGGCGGAGATCGGAGCCGTGCAGCGGGTGAGCGACCGCACCGTCGAGCGTCGTATCGCCGACGCGACACTGCTCGTCGACCAGTTCCCGACCGTCTGGGCGGCGCAGGGCGCCGGCCGACTGAGCGCGGCCCACGCGCGGGTGATCGTCGACGCCGGCGCACACCTCGTCGACGATGCCCATCGCGCGGCATACGCCGCGGTCATGATCCCGCTTGCCGAGGCTGAATCGCCGAACCGCCTCCGACCGCTCGCCCGCCGCGTCGCCGAACGTTTCCTCATTCGCTCGGTGGATGACCGGCACCGGGACGCACGCTCCGCCCGCCGGGTGTGGATGACCGACAGCGAAGACGGTATGGCCGACCTGCACCTGCAAGCTCCGGCGGCGCTGGTTCATGGCATGTTCGATCGGCTGTCGCAAGCGGCGCTCGCCCTGCGCGACGAGAACCGCCGAGCCTCGCGCGCCGCGGCTCGAGAAGGGACCGAGCACGACGGCGATGAACGGACCGTCGACGAGATCCGCGCCGACCTGCTCACCGATCTCGTGCTCACGGGCTCGCCCTCCGGACATGACACGGCCGACGGGATGCTGGGGGCGATCCAGGCTCACGTGGACATCACGGTGCCCGTGCTGACTCTCATCGGCGGCGGCGCGGCGGACGCCGCAGCATCGCCGCCCGCCGAGCTGGACGGCGTGGTCCCCGTGGATGCCGACACCGCCCGCGTCCTCGCCGGGAGCGCCTCGGGATGGACCCGCGTTCTCACCCATCCTGTGAGTGGACAGATGCTGGCCGTCGACCGGTACCGACCGACCGAGCACCTCCGACGGCACCTGCGCGTCCGCGACCAGCGCTGCCGCTTCCCGGGTTGCCGGATCGCCGCCCGCAAATGCGACCTCGACCACAATCACGACGCGGTGACCGGAGGTCCGACGTGCGACAGCAATCTGGCGCACTTCTGCCGACGCCATCACGTACTGAAACACCACTCCCCCTGGCACGTGGAGCAGGTACACGGCGGCGTGCTGCGCTGGACGAGTCCCACCGGTCGGACCTACATCGACACCCCACCCACGCCGAACACGGTCGTGTTCCGACAAGCCGACGATGTCGGGGCGATGCGCGACACCGACGGTGCTCCGGTGATGAACGACTCCGAGCCTGCGGGGACGGCCACCGGTATCTGGGCGAGGATTCCGGTCGCGGCACCCTTCTGACGCAGACCGCCGACCGCAGACCGCCCCACGGCGTGCGGCGTGGCGCGACGGCGCCACGGCGCGCGGCGTGGCGCGACGGCGTGCGGCGTGCGGCGTGGCGCGACTCTCGACTCCGCGCTGGGCCGCACGGGAATCAGGCCCGCGACGGGACCTCGACCGACTCGATGCCCCGAGCGGCGAGCGCGGCGCGGTCCGACGCCGTACGCGACGTCACGACCGTGACCGCCACACCCTGCTCGCGCAGGTCGTGCCAGCGCTCGAAGACGCGGCCGCCCGGGGCGAGGTCGGTCCTCGACAGCGGCAGGTCGTCGGCATCCACGTCGACCACCACGGCGACGGTGCGCGGGACGACGCGCGCCCCGGCATCCGCCCGCGCCTGCGAGACCAGCTCGGCGAAGCGCCGCCCGAGCGGCTTCACAGCGTTGTCGACGTCGAGAAGTCCGAGCGAGTACTCCAGATCCTTGTAGTCGCCGAGGGCGCGCGACACATCATGCGAGCACCACCAGGTGATCCCGTACAAGCCCTCGGTGGTGAGCGCCGCCTCCACCGTGCGAGACGCGAACTCCGGCATCTGATCGTCCGAGAGGTTCATCGACGGCGCACCGACCTCCTGCAGCCACACCTGGCGCTGCGGGTCGGAAGCGAAAGCCTTCGACAGCTCGATCATCCACTCCGCATGGCGCACCGACTGCGGCGACAGCCCGCCGTACATCGCGGCGGTTCCGTTGAAGATCCAGGAGTGCACGGTCGTGACGTCACCCAGCCGGGTCGCGTGCACAGGCAGGAACGGGTGCTCGTCGCGGTACCAGAGGTGATCGTTCTCGCTGTGCACGATCACGTGCCGCGGGTCGGGATCGACCGGCGCCGCCAGCAGCGACCGCAGCCAGTGAGCGATCTGATCGCTGCTCGCCGGCATCGCGGCGGGGTTCGGAAGCTGGAACTGGTTGAGCTCGTTGCCGAGGGTGAGACCGAGGAGGTTCGACCGGTCGCGCACAGTGTCGTAGACCGCTCTGACGAGGTCCGCCTGCGCCTGAATGGCCGGCTCGTCGACGAACATGTTTCCGTCATGCCAGTTCACGAGCCAGGCCGGGACGAAGTCGAACCCCGACATGTGCCCCTGGATCACGTCGACCGCGATGTCCAGGTCGAACTCAGCGGCGATGTCGGCGACGAGCGCGATGTCGTCGAGAGCCTTCCCGCGGATGAGTGTGCGATTCGGCTGCAACGTCGGCCACAGCGGGAAGACACGGACATGGTCGAGACCCAGGCCGGCGAGCGCCGCGAAGTCCGCGCGGACCACGTCGGCATCGATGCTCATCCACTGGAACATCCAGTCCTTCGACGGGGTGTAATTCGCACCGAAACGGGGCGCAGCAGAGGAGGAAGAGGAGAAGAGGTCGGTCACTGAGAGTCCTTCATGTGTGGTGCGGTCTTCGTCAACGTTCGGTGTTCTCGTGCCGGATCGGGGCCGGACCGCTCGATTCCCGGACGACGAGACGCCGCGCCGAGACCGTCTGCGAAACGGCGTCCTCGCCGTTCGCGAGCCGGGCCAAGAGCGCCACCGCCGTGCGCGCGCTCTCCTCGACAGGGGCGTCGAGAGCCGTGAGCCGCGGGCGCACGAGCGACGACACCCACGAGTCCTCCCAGGCGATCACCGACAGCTGCTCGGGCACGCGCACACCGATCTCCGGGGCGTGGGCCACGATCTCCGCCGCCATCGCCTCGCTGTCGACGAGCAGGGCGGTCGCTCCTTCCGACCGACGGAGCAGATCGGCGACCGGATCTGCTGCCGCGGCATCCCACTGCAGCACGAACGGCACGATCCCCCGCCCCTCGGCCGCATCGACGAAACGCCGGTCGCGATCCCGCGAGTGCACGAGACCCGGCGAATCGCTCACGCGCGCGATCCCGCGGTGACCGAGATCCTGCAGATACCCGAGCACCGAGTCATACGCGGCATCGTCCTGCACGGTGACCGCCGGAACGGCGTCGTCGACGGGCGCGCCCAGCAGCACGGCCGGGGCACCGAGCTCCCGGACGAGCGCGACGCGGGGATCGCCGTCACGCAGGTCGACGAGCAGGAACGCATCGACTCGCTGCTCGCTCCACCACTCGCGGTACACGCCCTCCTCGTCATCCGCCTTCACGAGTGTGAGGGCGAGCGACCAGCCGATCTCGGCCAGCGGCGACGTGAGTCCGGCGATGAGCCGCATGAAGAACGGATCGCGTTCGAACGTGTCGCCGGAGCGCGCGACGACGAGTCCCAGACTGCGCCCGCCGCGACCGCTCACCTTGCGGCTGGCATAGTTCGGCCGCCAGTGGAGTTCGTCGGCAGCACGGCGGATCCGCTCGGCCGTAGCGGCCGACACGTTGGGGCGCCCATTGAAGACATGCGACACCGCCGACGGCGATACCCCGGCGCGGGCGGCGACCGCGGCGATGGTGGCGCGGGCGGGCTTCTTCTCGTTCATCACCACCGAGATTAGGGTGTTGACCGCCCGATGTAAAGCGGTATACATTAATCGCACGTTGACGTGTACCGCTTTACAAGAGCGACGCGACGGCATCCCGAACCCGCAGACGCACCGCAGCTCTCAGGAGGTCTCATGACCGCAGGCACCGCATCCCCCGGCATCAGCAGACGCACGTTCCTCGGGGCCGTGCTCGGCACGGGGGTCGCCCTCCCCCTGCTCACGGGCTGCGGCCCTCTCATGCCCGCGTCGAGCGCACGCGGCTCGATCGCCGTGCACACGCAGCTCAGCGGAGCAGTCTCCGGCGCACAGGTCTTCTCGGATGTCGTCGCCGCCTATTCCCGTGCGAACGACCGGCCCGTCGCACTCCTCAAGAACGGATCCGATCTGCCGATCGTGTTCGAGACGAGCTCGCTCGCGGGCAAGGAAGCCGACATCGCCATGGTGAACCTCCAGGGGCGCACGCTCTCGTGGACGCGGCTGGGCGCGACCATCCCCGTCGAGGAACTGCTCGACGAGTGGGGACTGCGCGACAAGATCATCCCCGAGGCGCTCGAGGAGTGGACCGACGACGAGGGACACCTGCGCGCCTTCCCCTTCACCAGGACCAACTGGCCGGTCTCCTTCAACACCGGCCTGCTCGACGAAGCCGGTGTCGCGATCCCCACCACCTCGGACGAGCTGATCGCCGTCGCGGATGCGCTGCGGTCGAAGGGCATCGGACCGGTGACCGTCGGCGGCTCCGACTGGAGCGGTCAGAAGATGTTCCTGCAGATCCTGCAGGGGTTCCTGACCCGCGAGGAGGCGACCAGGGCCTTCTCCACCGGCCGACTCTCCGAGATCCCGGGTGCAGTGGCAGGCGTCGAGCACTTCGTCGAGCTTCGCGACGCCGGCGTCTTCGTCGACAACGTCCAGGGGTACACGTCCGATTCCGAGCTCACGCAGTTCAACACCCGGAAGGCCGCGATCGTCCCGGCGATGTCCTCTGCGCTCTCGCTCGTACCGGCCGAGCGCGCGGCCGAGGTCACAGTCGGCGGCTGGCCGGTACCGTCGCGCGGCGGAGTCGTGTCGCACCCCACGGTCATCCAGAGCTACAACGGCCACGGCATCTGGATCAGCGCGAACGGGGCCCAGAAGCTCGACCTGCTGAAGCCGTTCATCCAGAACCTCTACACCCCCGAGGTCACGAGCGAGTTCATCCTCGGATCCGGCCGAGACATGAGCCGCATCACGGATGTCGTCAGCAAGGACTTCCCGCTGGTCGCCCAGGCGTCGCAGCTCACCCCCGAGCAGGTGACACCGGTCATGCTCCCCGACCTCCTCATCCCCGACGCCGTCTTCGAGCCGATGATCCGCGCGACGGCGATGGCCTACGGCAACGCGTCGGCCGACCAGATCATCGACCGTTTCGAGAAGGCCTACGACGCGGCCTGACGGCCCGAGAGGACACCATGACCGCGATCGCCCCTCCCCCGACCACGGAGCAGATCACCACCGCTGCCCCTCTTTCCGGACGCCCGCGCCGCTCTCCGCTGCGCGAGCGCTTCCCCGGCCTCGCACTGCCCGCCCTGATCTGGTACGCCGTGTTCATGATCGGCCCCGTGGTGGCGATCTTCGTCATCTCGTTCCTGCGCTGGCCCGGGATGCTGGAGACGCCCACCTTCGCGGGATGGGACAACTTCCGCGCGGTGTTCTCCGACGCCACGTTCTGGGCGGCGCTCGGCAACTCCGCCGTGCAGATCATCGTCGGCCTGCCGATCATGATCGTGCTCGCGTTCCTCCTCGCCTTCTACGTCGTGCAGAAGCCCCGCGGCCACAAGGTGCTGCGATACCTGCTCTTCATCCCCGCGCTGATCTCGGCTCCGGCGACCGCCATGGTCTTCTACGCCATGCTCAACCCCGACGGCCTCGTCAACGGCGTGCTCGCGCCGCTCGGCCTCGCCGGCAACGCCTGGCTCGCCGACCCCGCGACCGCCCTCGGCGCGATCATCGCCGTCGAGTTGTGGAGCGGCATCGGCTACTCCGCGGTGCTCATCGCAGCCCGCCTCGACGGCGTCGACACCGAGATCGTGCAGGCGGCCAGGGTCGACGGCGCCGGAGACTGGCGTGTGGCGTGGCGCATGTACTGGCCCATCGCGCAGGACTTCATCGGCGTCGTCACGATGCTGCAGTTCCTGTCGCTGCTGTTCAACTCCGCGCAGACAGTGCTGCTGCTGACGCAGGGCGGACCGGGAACCTCGACGATGACGCTGTCGTACCTCATCTACAGCAAGGCGTTCGTCGAGACGAATCTCGGCTACAGCCAGGCCGTCGGCGTCATCCTGTTCATCCTCGGACTGTCCGGCATGTGGCTGATCCGGCGCACTCTGCGCGCCACCCACTGACCGGACGAAGGAGACTCCCCCATGGCATCACGCACCGTCATCCCGCTCCGCGACCGCATCGGATCGATCACGAGCGGCACGCTCGCCTGGCTCTACGCGGCCGTGCTGATCATCCCGTTCTACTACTTCATCTCGTCGTCGTTCAAGACGAACGAGGAGATCTTCGAGTCCCCCTTGGCTCTGCCGAGCACGTGGGACTTCTCGAACTTCGAGACGGCTCTGCGGCAGGCAGACCTGGGACTGGCGGTCGCCAACTCCGCCCTGACGACCGTCGCCGCTCTCGTGCTGACGCTGCTGCTCGCGCTGCCGGCCGCGTTCGCGCTCGCCCGCGCGCAGGGACGCGTCGGTCGGATCATCGAGACCGTGTTCAGCCTCGGTTTCCTGATCCCCTCGTTCGCCGCACTGTTCCCCACGTTCCTGCTCGCAGCCTCGCTCGGACTGTTCCACACGCGCACGTTCGTGGTGCTGCTCCTGCCGGCCACGGCCCTGCCGTTGTCGATCGTGATCCTCACGGCATTCATGCGCACCATTCCCCGTGAGCTCGAGGAGGCCGCGTCCATGGACGGCGCCACCACGCTCCAGGTGCTGCGCCAGGTCTATCTCCCCATCTGCATTCCCGGGATCGCGACCGTGCTGCTGCTGAACTTCCTGTCGTTCTGGAACGCGTACCTCTACCCGCTCATCCTCATCGGACCGGATACCGCGCAGCGCACGATCCAGGTGGCGCTGCCGACCCTCAAGGTCGACGCGGGTACCGATTACGGCGTGCTGATGGCCGGCACGCTGCTGACGCTGCTCCCCGTCTACCTCGTGTACACCGTGCTGCAGCGGCAGATGCAGCGCGCACTCGTCTCCGGGGCGATCAAGGGATGACGGACGGCAGCCCGCGTACGTCCAGCGCCGCGCTCCCCCTGCGCGAGCGCGTAGGTCAGATCAATCAGCGCCTCAAGGGCTGGGAGGCCGTCCGCTGGATCGACGGCCGCCCGCGCATCACCGACATTCTGCGCCGAGAGGTCGATCGCTGGGGAGGGATCGGCGCTGTCTACGGCGTGCTGCGGGCCGACCCCTGGTCGCAGGTGCGGTGGAGCAACGGCATCCCCCCGGAGCGTAGCGCCGAGGCCTATCGTGCCGTGCAGGATCACATCGTCAGCCACGGCAGCGGGCTGCCCGCGCTCTTCGTCGAGGAGGTGCCGCACGGGCTGATGGCACTCGGCGGCACGACGCTTCCGGTGAATCTGGCGCTCGGGGCCGGTATGGACCCCGATCTCGCCGAGCAGCTCGCCGCGCACGTCGCCGCCGAGACCCGCGCGAGGGGCGCACACGTCGCGCTCGTATCGGGGCTCGACATGCTGCGCGACCCGCGCTGGGGTCGCGCAGAGGAGTGCTTCAGCGAGGACCCGGCGTTGGCGGCGCTCCTCGTCGCCGCGACCGTCCGAGGGATGCAGGGCCCCGGCGAGGGTGCTGCGCGCATCCCCGACGACCGCATCGCGGTGGTCGCGAAGCACCTCGCAGGGCAGGGCTCGGGCATCGGCGGCCGCAACGGCTCCGGGGCGCCGATCGGACAGCGCGAGCTCGGCGAGATCCACCTCCGGCCGGCGTACGCCGCCGTACAGGCGGGTGTCGCGGGCTTCATGGCCGCGTACAACGACATCGACGGCATCCCCTGCAGCGCGAGCCGCGACCTGCTCACCGGGACGCTTCGGGATGAATGGGGGTGGCTGGGGCTCGTCATGGCAGACGGCACTGCGATCGATCGCCTCCGCGACAGCACCCCCGATCCCGGGAGCGCCGCGGCCCTCGCGCTGGAAGCCGGCGTGGATCTCAGCCTGTGGGACGAGGCCTTCACCCATGTGGAAGAGGCCGTCGACCGCGGGCTCGTCGACGAGGAGGTCGTCACCCAGGCGGCGAACCGCGTGCTGGCGCTCAAGAGCAGACTCGGCCTGCTCGACGATGGCCGGGATGATGCGTCAGATCCGGATGCAGCGGATGCGGTTCCGGCAGCGCGATCGGATGCCGACGCGCGCACCGCGCGTGCATTCGCGACCCTCGTCGATCGTGCTGCCGCGCAGTCGGTCGTCGTCGTGCACGATCACGGCGGTCTGCCCCTTCCCGCGGTCGGCACTGTGGCGGTCATCGGCCCCGGCGCAGACGACCTCGACGCACAGCTGGGCGATTACACTCCGCCGCGTCCGACCGACGACCCACGGTCGTCGACCGTGCGCCGTGCCCTCGTCGCGCGGCTCGGAGCGGGATCGGTCCGGTTCGCGCAGGGCTCCCGGTATCGACAGCCGCTCGACGGCGGAACGGACGCCGTGCACGCGGCCCTCGATGGCGCCGACACCGCGGTCGTCGTGCTGGGCGGCACCAGTCGTCGCAGCTACGACGACGAGTTCGCCGACAACGGGGCTGTCGACGCACCGGCACCCGACACGACCAACGGCGAGGGCGTCGACCTGTCGCAGCTCGCGCTCCCCGACGCGCAACTGGCCCTCCTGCGCGCGGCGCGCGAGACGGCACCTCGCGTCATCGCCGTGGTGATCGACGGCCGACCCCGCCCCCTTCATGACGTTATCGAGCTCGCGGATGCCGTGGTGCTCGCACCGTTCCCCGGCCCGACGGGCGGAGCGGCGATCGTCGACGCGCTCTTCGCGGGCGTCGGCGGCGGCCTGCTCCCGGCGACGCATCCCCGCACGGACGGCGTTCTCCCCGTGGCTCACGACGAACGACGCGAGACGGCCCGCGGCTACCTCGACGCCCGGCACCCGGCGGGACTCCTGCTGGGCATCGGGACGCCGACCGGTCTCTCCGTGCGCCTCGCTGCAGCAGAGGTCACCGTCACCATGGCCGCGCTCGCCGGAGGAGGCACGATCACCATCGACGCGGAGGTCTCCAACACCTCCGGCGCGGAGATCGCGATTCCCATCCCGCTGTACGGACGCCGCTACGAGCGCGGCGTCCGCCCGCGTCGCCGCAGCCTCCTGGCTGTGCGACGTGTGCGCCTCGCCCGTGGGACGAGTACTGTGATCCGATTCGAACTGGGCCTCGACGAGCTGGGCTCCTGGGCCACAGGACGCCCGCTCGCCGCTCGCACCGAGATCCACGTGTGGGCGGCGCCCGCAGCCGACCCGAGCGATGACGCCCTCGTGCTCCACGTCGTCGACGAGGAAGGACGCACCGGATGGGACAGCTGACGCCCTTCGAGCCCGACGAGACGACCCGAGCGCAGCTCGCGTCGGCCGCTGACGGCGTCCGTCGTACGAGCGGGCAGCGCATCGGCGACCTCACCGAGACGGCGCTGCTGCGCACGCTCACCGACACCGTCGGGTTCGACGCAGACGGGCGGGTCTTCGTCATCACCGGCGACATCCCCGCGATGTGGTTGCGGGACTCCACGACGCAGCTCACTCCCTACCTGCGCTTGCTCGACGGCAACACGCAGATCGCGGATCTCGTCGAAGCCGTCGTCCGCCGCCAGTTCGGCTTCCTCGCCCACGACTCGTACGCCAACGCCTTCAACGACGGCCCGACCGGCGCGCACTACGACCCGAACGACGTCTGCGAGGATCCGGAGGTCTGGGAGCAGAAGTACGAGATCGACAGCCTGTGCTATCCCGTCTCGCTCGCGCATGAGCTGTGGCGCCGCACCGGCCGAGCCGGATTCCTCGACGACACGGCGCACGACGTGCTGCGCACCATCGTCGCGCAGCTCCGCGCCGAGCAGGATCACGACTCCTCTCCGTACCGGTTCGAGCGAGAGACGACGATTCCGACCGAGACGCTCGCCCGCGGTGGCCGCGGCACGGCGGTCGGCCGTTGCGGCCTGACCTGGAGCGGCTTCCGACCGTCCGACGACGCGTGCACCCACGGCTACAACATCCCCGCGAATCTCTTCGCCGCCCAGGCGCTGCGCGCCCTCGCCGAGCTCGCCGAGAAGGCTCTGGGCGATCAGTCCCTCGCGGCCGACGCCCGCTCCCTGTCGGAAGAGCTGCGCCGCGCGGTCCACACACACGGCGTCGTCTCCGGACCCGACGGCTCGCCGATCTATGCCTACGAGGTCGACGGCCTCGGCGCCGTGCTCGTCATGGACGACGCGAACACGCCGTCGCTGCTCTCCCTGCCGCTCCTGGCGCCGGACGTGATCGACAGGGAGGTATGGGAGGCGACGCGCGCCGTCATCCTGAGCCCGGCGAACCCGTACTGGTTCACGGGAACCGCGCTCCAGGGGATCGGAAGCCCGCACACCCGTGAGCACCGGGTCTGGCCCATCGCCCTCGCCGTCGAGGGACTCGTGGGCACGCCGGACGACCGCATCCGCCTGCTCGCGACGATCGCGGAGACGGATGCCGGCACCGGCCACGTGCACGAGAGCATCGACGTCGACGATCCCACGATCTTCACCCGACCGTGGTTCTCCTGGGCCGAGTCGATGTTCTGCGAGCTCGCGCTGCACGTCGCGGAGGATGCGAGAACCGCCCGAGTCTGACGACCCGGGCGGTTCTCGACCTCGAAGCGATGTCGCTTACTGGTACGACTTCACGATCTCAAGCAGGCTCGGGACGTTCGCGTACGCCTCAGCGGCGTTCTCCTTGGTGACGATCACCGGGTCGAGCAGGTACGAGTCGACGACCTTGACGCCGTTGTCGTAGGACTCGGTGTCGTTCACGTCGACCTCCTCGCCCTTCTGCAGCTCCTGGACCATCTTGATGGACTGCTGGACGAGCAGAGTGGTGTCCTTGTTGATCGTGGAGTATTGGATGCCCTCCATGATCGACTTCACGGACTCGACCTCGGAGTCCTGACCCGTGACGACCGGAACCGGCTTGCCGGCCTGCTGCACCGAGGTGATGATGGCGCGGGCGAGCGTGTCGTTCGGGGACAGCACACCGTCGATCACGGTGTCACCGCTGTACGACGAGGTGAGGATCGTGTCCATGCGGTTCTGCGCGTTCTCCGGCAGCCAGCCCTCGGTCGCGGTCTGGGCGATCTCGGTCTGACCCGAGACGACCTTCAGCGTGCCGTCGTCGATCTTCGGCTGCAGGACCTCCATGGCGCCGTCGAAGAAGACCTTCGAGTTGGCGTCGTCCGGCGAGCCGGAGAAGAGCTCGATGTTGTACGGAGCCTCGTGACCCGCGCGCTCGGCGAGACCGTCCAGCAGGGCCTGACCCTGCAGCTGGCCGACCTTGAAGTTGTCGAACGCGACGTAGTAGTCGACGGCCTCGGTGTTCTCGATGAGACGGTCGTAGGCGATCACGTACGCGCCGGCGTCCTTGGCCGCCTGCACCTGCGTGGCCAGCTGCTTGCCGTCCTTCGCACCGATGATGATGACCTTGGCGCCGTTGGTGACCATGGCCTGGATCTGGTTCTGCTGCTCCGCGACCGTGTTGCTGGCCGGGGCGTACTGCACGTCGGCCTTGAAGCCGGCCTTCTCCAGACCGTCGGTGAAGAGCTGGCCCGCGAGGACCCAGTTCTCACTGGTCTTGTCGGGGAGCGCGACGCCGATCGTTGCGTCGGCCGCGAAGCCCTTCGTGGCCTCGTCGCCCGAACCCGAGCCGGCGTCGCCGCCACGCTCGGCCGAGCACCCGGTCAGGGCGAAGGCAGCCGTCGCGACGAGCGCTGTCGCTGTGACGATGATCTTCTTCATGTGATCTCTTTCTGTGTGATGTGACGGATCCTGCGCGCGAGCACTGCGCGAGGACTCGCTTACTCGCCCCGCGTCTTCTCGACGGGTGGGGCCTGGTAAGTCTTGTTGGGCTCGAACACCGGCGACGCCTCGGGGTCGTCCTTCCGACCCCAGCGACGCGTCATGAAGCCGATGATCGACGGGCGACCCTGCTGCTTGTTCCAGACGTCGATGCCGACCGCGAGCAGGAGCACGAGGCCCTTGATCATCGAGACGACGTCGGCGCCCTGGCCGAGCAGCGCGAGGCCGTTGTTGAGGAAGGCCATGACGAGACCACCGATGATCGAGCCGATCACGGTGCCGATACCGCCGGCCACGGCCGCGCCGCCGATGAAGACCGACGCGATGGCGTCGAGCTCCCAGCCGGTGCCGTCGTTCGGGCCGGAGGCCTGGGAGCGGGCCACGAAGATCATGCCGGCGAGAGCGGCCATGACCGACATGTTCATCATGACGAAGAAGTCGACCCAGCGATCCTTCACACCCGAGAGGCGCGCCGCCTGACGGTTGCCGCCGACCGCGTAGATGTGACGGCCGAACACGGTGTTGCGGGTGACGAACGAGTAGATGATGACGAGAGCCAGCAGGATGATGCCCGGGACGGGGAAGCTCGTGCCGGGGCGACCGGTCGCGAACATCCAGCCGGCGGCGAGCACGACGATCGAGAGCAGCACGACCTTCACGGTGCTGACCCAGACGGGGGCGGAGTCGGAGCCCATCTTGTGCTGGATGCGGCGCGTGCGGATCTCCCAGAAGATCAGCCACGCGACACCGATGAGCGCGAGGATCATGGTCGGCACGTTGAAGGGCAGCGGCAGTGCGATCTCCGGCAGGTAGCCAGTACCGATGTACTGGAAGCCCTTAGGAACCGGGATCGTCTGCGCGTCGCCGATGAACTGCTGCGCGCCGCGGAAGAAGAGCATGCCGGCGAGCGTCACGATGAACGCGGGCACCCCCACATACGCGACCCAGAATCCCTGCCAGGCACCGACCAGAGCTCCGACGGCGAGGCCGAGCAGGATGGCCGCAGGCCAGGGGAGGTTCCACTCCGCCATCGACTTCGCCACGATGATCCCCGTGAACGCCGCCACCGAACCGACCGACAGGTCGATGTGGCCCATGATGATGACCATCACCATGCCGATCGCCAGGATCAGGATGAACGAGTACTGGTTGATGACGTTGATGACGTTGCCCGGAGTGAGCGTCGCGCCGTTCGGACCGTTCCGCAGCAGCGTGAAGATCTCGAACAGGACGATGATGACGATCAGGCTGCCGAGGATGCCGAACTGGCGCAGCGACGAGGTGCCGTTGCTTCCGAACATCTTGCGGATGTCGCCGAAGTGGAAGCCACGCTTCGTTGTCGTGAGGTCGGTGGTCATGCGGATGCTTTCTGAGTCGCGGAGGTCATGCTGCGCATGAGTGCCTCGGGTGTTGCCTGATCGGCCGGGATGCAGTCGGTGACCCGACCTTCGAAGACGGTGTAGATGCGGTCGGAGATGCCGAGCAGCTCGGGCAGCTCGCTGGAGATGACGATGACGCCCTTGCCCTGCGAGGCCAGCTCGTTGATGATCGCGTAGATCTCGTACTTGGCGCCGACGTCGATGCCGCGGGTCGGCTCGTCGAGGATCAGCAGGTCGGGATCCGTGAACATCCACTTCGCCAGCACGACCTTCTGCTGGTTACCGCCGGACAGCTTGCCGACGCCCTCCTCCACCGACGGGGTCTTGATGCGCAGAGCCTTGCGGTAGCGCTCGGCGACCGAGAACTCCTCACGCTCGTCGACGACGCCTCGGTGCGTGATCTTCGAGAGCTTCGCGGCCACGACGGAGCGCTTGATCGTGTCGAGCAGGTTGAGTCCGAGCACCTTGCGGTCCTCGCTCACGTACGCCAGCCCGTGCTTGATCGCGGAGGCGACGTCGGGGATCACGATCTCCTGTCCGTCCTTGATGATCGTCCCCGACTGGAAGTTTCCGTAGGAGCGGCCGAACAGGCTCATCATGAACTCGGTGCGGCCGGCGCCCATGAGGCCGGCGATGCCGACGACCTCGCCGCGGCGCACGTCGATGCTGGAGCCCTTGACGACCATGCGCTCGGCGACCGACGGGTGCTGCACCCACCAGTCCTTGACCTCGAAGAACACCTCGCCGATCTCGGGCGTGCGGTCGGGGTATCGGCTCTCGAGCGAACGGCCCACCATCCCGCGGATGATGCGGTCCTCGTTGATCTCGCCGCGCGAGATGTCGAGCGTCTCGACGGTTCGGCCGTCGCGGATGATCGTGATCTCGTCGGCGATCTGCTCGATCTCGTTGAGCTTGTGGCTGATCATGATCGACGCGATGCCCTTGGCCTTGAGGCCGAGGATCAGGTCGAGCAGGTGCTGCGAGTCGTTCTCGTTGAGAGCGGCGGTCGGCTCGTCGAGGATCAGCAGCTTGACGTCCTTGTTGAGCGCCTTCGCGATCTCGATGAGCTGCTGCTTGCCGACACCGAGGGTCTTGATCGCGACGTCCGGGTCCTCCCGAAGCCCGACGCGGGCGAGCAGCTCTGTGGCGCGCTGGCGCTGGGCCTGCCAGTCGATGCGGCCGAAGCGGCGGATCTCGTTGCCGAGGAAGATGTTCTCGGTGATCGAGAGCTCGGGGATGAGAGCGAGTTCCTGGTGGATGATCGCGATGCCCGCCTGCTCGCTGGCCGCGATGTCGCGGAAGCGCTGCTCCTCGCCGTACAGCAGGATCTCCCCGTCGTACGAGCCGTACGGGTACACGCCCGAGAGCACCTTCATGAGGGTGGACTTCCCTGCGCCGTTCTCGCCGCAGATCGCGTGGATCTCTCCGGCGCGGACGGTGATGGAGACGTCAGACAGCGCCTTGACTCCCGGGAACTCCTTGGTGATGCTGCGCATCTCCAGGATGGGGCCAGACACGACCGGCAACGTTGCTGTGGTGCTCACGGATCTTCCTCGCTACGTGCGGTCACTGTCGATGTGACCGTTCACATTGGTACATAGTCTACGCTCGCTGAGTCGGTGTCAAGACCGCGACGCGAATTGTTCGCTTATCGAGCTGCGGCCGATTCCCGGGTCCGCAGCGTCGTCTGCAGCGCCCCGAACACGGGCGGATCCTCCCCACGGATCTGCGCCAGCAGCAGCCGCACCGCACGGCGGCCGAGCTCGGGGAAGTCCTGGTGCACGGTGGTCAGCGTCGGCGCGACATGTGCCGAGACGGGAATGTCATCGAACCCCACGACGCTCACGTCCTCGGGCACGCGGATGCCGGCATCCCGGAACCCGTGCATGAGCCCGATGGCCATCTGGTCGTTGGCCACGAAGATCGCCGTGAAGTCGCGCCGGCGCGCCAGCTCCTGCCCCGCGAAGTAGCCGAAGTCGGCTGTCCAATCGCCGCGGATGGGCGGGAAGGTCGGCAGGTCCGCCTCGCGCAGCGCCTCGAGGTATCCGCGCATGCGCGACTCCGCCTCGATCCAGTCCTGCGGCCCCGCCAGGTGGATGATGTCGCTGTGCCCGAGCGCGATGAGATGCTCGGTGGCGGTGCGGGCGCCGGCGACCTGGTCGGCCGACAGGCTCACGCCGTCGGATCCCGAGGCGGTCTGCAGCGAGACGAAGGGCGTATCGCTCGCCATGGCTCTCAGCACGTGGAAGACCCTGACCTGCGGCGCGAGCACGACGATCCCGTCGACCTGCTCGCGCGCGAGCTGGCGCAGCGCGCTGCCGATCGCCTCGGGCGAGGTCGCGGACAGGTTCAGCGTCGAGACCGAGTACCCCTCCTCGCGCGCGGCATCCTCGATGCCCACGATCGACGAGGTGGGACCGAACTCCCCCACGGTCGCCGACAGGATGCCGAGCATGTTCGACTTGCTCGTGACGAGCGCGCGAGCGGCGAGATTCGGCCGGTAGTCGAGCACCGAGATCGCATCGAGCACCTTGGCCTTGGTCTCCGGCCGGATGCTGGGGTGATCGTTGAGCACACGCGAGACGGTCTGATGCGAGACCCCGGCGAGACGCGCGACATCGCGGATGCTCGGCATCCTGGCACGCTCGGAGGCAGTCGACACCGCAGGCCTCCTCGCATGTGCACGGTCACATCGTCACACCATTATGTATCCGCGCGAGCGTGAACGCACTTCGATGACGCCGTGGGCGCCCCTCGGCGAGCGTCGGCGGCGCCAGCCGTCAGGCGACGATCCGCGCGCCGGCGACCGGACCGTGCACGTGCAGCGCGTCGATCCCGCGCTCGTCGAGCGACGCCTGCACTGCCCGCGCGGCATCCGCACTCGCGCAGAGCAGCGCGACGGTCGGCCCTGAGCCCGACACGATGCCCTGCAGCGCGCCCGCATGGATGCCGCGGAGGATCGTCGTCTCCAGTTCCGGCCGCTCGTGCAGGGCGGCCTCCTGCAGGTCGTTGTAGATGCTCTCGGAGAGCAGTTCCGGATCGCCCGACCGGAGCGCCTGCAGCACCGGGATGGGCACGTCGAGGGACAGCGGCGGGTCGTCGGCCAGGGCGCCCTCGTCTTCGCGCAGCGCATCGAGCCGCGCGTAGACCAGCGGCGTCGAGAGCCCCTCGTCGCTCGGCACGAGCACCCAGTCGAAGCGGCCGCGCGCGAGAGCGGGGTTCAGCTGGTCGCCGCGGCCGGTCCCCACTGCGGTGCCGCCGTGCAGCGCGAACGGCACGTCAGCGCCCAGTCGAGCCGCGAGCTCGTGCAGCCGGGCCGTCGAGAAGCCGGTGCCCCAGAGGGCGTCGCACGCGACGAGGGCCGCCGCCGCATCCGCCGATCCCCCGCCCATACCTCCCGCGACCGGCACGCTCTTGCGGATCTCGAGCGCGACGCCGCCGTGGTAGTCGGCCGCCGCCGCGAGCAGCTTGGCCGCGCGCATCGCGAGGTTGCGGTCGTCCAGCGGCACGGCGTCCGGGTCGTCGACCCCGGACACCGTCAGCGAGAAGTCGTCGGCGTGCCGGGCGATGACGTCCTCGTAGAGCGAGACCGCCTGGAACACCGTCGCCAGCGCGTGGTATCCGTCGTCATGACGGCCGCCCACGCCGAGGTAGACGTTGATCTTGCCCGGTGCACGCACGTGCACGGACTCGACGGGGGCGGCGAACGTCATGACGGGGCCGTCAGAGCTCGGTGGAGGTCGCCCAGAGGTCGACGTCGATCGAACCGGAGAGCTCGTCGATGCGCGACAGCTCCGCGTCGGTGAAGGCGGCACCGTTCACGGCCGCGATGTTCTCGTCGAGCTGCTCAGGGCGCGAGGCGCCGATGAGCGCGGAGGCGACGACGGGGGTGCGGAGGGTCCACTGCAGCGCGAGCTGCGCGAGAGACTGGCCGCGCTCGCGAGCGATCTCGTTCAGCGAGCGCAGGATCTGCAGCGCCTCCTCGCCGAGCGGAGCGTCCGGCAGCGATCCGCGCTTCTGTGCGCGATCGGCCGTGCCGTCGCCGAGGTACTTGTCGGTGAGCAGCCCCTGGGCGAGCGGTGTGAAGGCGATCGCGCCGAGACCGGACTGCTCGAGAGTCTCGGTCAGACCGTCCTCCACCCAGCGGTTGAGGATGGAGTAGGCGGGCTGGTGGATGACGAGCGGCGTGCCCAGATCCTTTGCGACGGCGACGGCCTCCGCCGTGCGCTCGGCGCTGTACGACGAGATGCCCACGTACAGGGCCTTGCCCTGGCGCACGAGAGTGTCGAGCGCGCCGACCGTCTCGGCGATCGGCGTGACGGGGTCGACGCGGTGCGAGTAGAAGATGTCGACGTAGTCCAGACCCATGCGGGTGAGCGACTGCTCGGCGCTCGCGAGGATGTACTTGCGGCTCGCGAAGTCGCCGTACGGGCCCGGCCACATGTCCCACCCGGCCTTCGACGAGATGATGAGCTCGTCGCGGTACGGGCGGAAGTCCTCGGCGAAGATGCGGCCGAAGTTCTTCTCGGCCGAGCCGTACGGCGGTCCGTAGTTGTTGGCGAGGTCGAAGTGGGTGATGCCTCGGTCGAACGCGTGGCGCAGCAGCGTGCGCTGATTGTCGAGCGGGATGTTGTCGCCGAAGTTCCACCACAGGCCCAGCGAGATCGGCGGCAGGTACAGACCGGACGAGCCGACCTGACGGTACTCGAACTGCTGGTAGCGGCCCTCGTCGGCGGCGTACGGGCGGTGGAGTTCTGGGACGTTCGGGCGGAAGCGAGGAGAGTCGGTCACGGTGCCAGATTAGTCCGTGGCGGCCGGCCCGCCGAGCGCGACGACCTGCTGCGCAACACGCTGGTAGTCGTCGACCGTGAGGTCCTCGCCGCGTGCGGTCGGCGCCACGCCCGCCGCGATGAGGGCATCGGAGGCGGCGGCCGAGCTGCCGAACACGCCGGACAGGGCCTGACGCAGCATCTTGCGGCGCTGGTTGAACGCGGCATCCACGATCTGGAAGGTGCGTCGGCGCTCCTCCTCCGAACCGCGCTCGCCGTCGGAGCGGTCGAACCCGACGAGCAGGCTGTCGACATTCGGCACCGGCCAGAACACCTGACGCGAGACGGTGCCGGCGAGTTTCCACTCGCCGTACCAGGCCGCCTTGACGCTCGGCGACCCGTAGATCTTCGACCCCGGCTTCGCGGCGAGACGCTCTGCCACCTCGGCCTGCACCATCACGACCCCGCGCTGCAGGTAGGGGAACGTCTCGAGGAAGTGCAGCAGCACCGGTACCGACACGTTGTACGGCAGATTCGCGACCAGCACCGTCGGCTCGCCGGGAAGCTCCGTCACGCGCATGGCGTCGGCATCCACCACCGTCAGACGGTCCGGCTCCACGCCGTGGTCGACCGCCGTCTGCGGCAGCCGGGCCGCGAGACGATGGTCGATCTCGACGGCCGTCACCGCTGCTCCCGTCTCGAGGATGGCCAGCGTGAGAGAGCCGAGCCCCGGGCCGATCTCGACGACGCGCTCCCCGGCATCCACCCGCGCCGCCTGCACGATCTTGCGGACCGTGTTCGCGTCGACCACGAAGTTCTGGCCGAGCTTCTTCGTGGGGGTGACGTCGAGCTCGGCGGCGAGGCGACGGATCTCGGTGGCGCCGAGGAGGGTGACGGTCATTGGTCCATTCTCCCCCACCCCGCAGCGCGCCTCAGTCGTCGTCGAACGAGCCGTAGACGCGGAGGGTGTTGGCGGCGAGCTGTGCGGAGAGCTCGTCGACCTCCAGCCCCAGCTCCGCAGCCATGAAACGCACCGTGATCGGCACGAGGTAGGGCGCGTTCGGACGCCCGCGCAGCGGGGTCGGCGTGAGGAACGGCGCGTCGGTCTCGACGAGGACGCGGTCGAGCGGCGTGACCTTCAGGGCATCCCGCAGATTCTGGGCGTTCTTGAACGTCACATTGCCCGCGAACGACAGGTGGTAGCCGGCGTCCGCGCACACCCTGGCCATCGTGTCGTCGCCCGAGAAGCAGTGGAACACCGTCTTCTCCGGCGCCCCGACACGCGTCAGCGTCTCGAGCACCGCCTCGTGCGCGTCACGATCGTGGATCTGCATCGCGATGCCGTGCTTCTTCGCGAGAGCGATGTGCGCCTCGAACGAGGTGAACTGCGCGTCGCGGCGCTCGGGCTCGGTGCGGAAGAAGTCGAGCCCGGTCTCGCCGATCGCCCGGGTGCGCGGGTGCGCGGCGAGCTCGTCGACGACCGCGATGGCCTCGTCGAGTCGCCCCTCCTCGGCGTACGTCGGGGCGTCGTTGGGATGGATGGCCACAGCCGCGAGCACGCGGTGATCGGATGCCGCAGCCTCCACCGCCCATCGTGAGGACTCGATGTCGCCCGACGCCTGGACGACGCCCGCGATGCCGACGGCCTCGGCCCGGTCGAGCTGCTCGGTCAGCGACAGCGGTTGGTCGCCGTCGAGGATCTCGAGATGCGCGTGATTGTCGTACACGGCGACGGCGAGGGGCTCGGGAGCCGCGGGGTACCGCAGATCCCTGCGCCCGTCGCCGTCACGCCGCTGCACGTAGGTGTCCGGCACGGCAGCTCTCCGTCAGGCCTGCTCGACGCGCGGGAACAGCGGGGCGAGCCCGTTGACGCTCGTACCGGGTTTCAGCGCACCCCACGCGCCCGCCTCGCGGATCGGCTGGTCCTGCAGACGGCCGAGGCTCTCGGCCGCGCCCAGCGCGATCCATAGCTTCTCGGTCGACTGCGGCATCACGGGCGACAGCAGCACAGCGAGCGCGCGGAGTCCTTCGGCACACGTGTAGAGCACGGTGCCCAGGCGCTCGCGCTGCGCATCGTCCCCCGCGGCGGCCTGCTTGGCCAGTGCCCACGGCTCGTTCGCCGTGATGTAGCCGTTGAGCGCGTCGACGACGGTCCAGATGGCGCGGATCGCCTCGTCGATGCGGAACTGCTCGATCGCGGCATCCGCATCCGTCGTCGCGCGCGCGACGAGACGCTGGATCACCAGGTCGCCCTCGAGATACTCCCCCGGCGGCGGCACGACGCCCTCGAAGTACTTCTCGATCATCGCCGTCGTGCGCGAGGCGAGGTTCCCGAACCCGTTCGCGAGCTCCGCCTGGTAGCGCGCGGCGAGGTCCTCCCACGAGAACGAGCCGTCCTGACCGAACGCGATCGCCGAGAGGAAGTAGAAGCGGTAGGCGTCGGATCCGAAGACATCGGTGATCTCGGTCGGCGCGATACCGGTGAGCTTCGACTTCGACATCTTCTCGCCGCCGACCAGCAGCCAGCCGTGTGCGAAGACGCCCTTGGGCACGTCGAGTCCCGCCGCCATCAGCATGGCCGGCCAGATCACGGCGTGGAAGCGGAGAATGTCCTTGCCGACCACGTGATACGCCGGCCAGCGACGGTCGAACGTCTCGGGGTCCTCGCCGTATCCGACCGCTGTCGCGTAGTTGAGCAGCGCGTCGACCCACACGTAGATGACGTGCGAGCTGTCCCACGGCACCTCGATGCCCCAGTCGAACGCCGACCGCGAGATCGACAGGTCCTTGAGTCCCTGCCGCACGAACGAGACGACCTCGTTGCGCGCGGACTCGGGACGGATGAAGTCGGGCTGCGTCTTGTAGAGCTCGAGGAGGCGGTCCTGGAACTCGCTGAGCTTGAAGAAGTAGTTCTTCTCCTGCAGCAGCTCGAGCGGCTTCGAGTGGATCGCGCACACCTTCAGCCCCTCGAAGGGGCCGGTGCCGTCGAGGATCTCGGACTCCGGCTTGAACTCCTCGCAGCCGACGCAGTACAGCGCCTCGTACTCGCCCGCGTAGATGTAGCCGCGGTCGTAGATCGCCTGCACGAACTTCTTCACGCGCTCCTCATGGCGCTCCTGCGTCGTGCGGATGAAGTCGTCGTTCGCGACGTCGAGGGTCTCGAGCAGCGGGAACCACGCCTCGGCCACGAGCTTGTCGACCCACTCCTGAGGCGTGACGCCGTTCGCGGCGGCGGCGCGGAGCATCTTCTGTCCGTGCTCGTCGGTGCCCGTCAGCATCCACGTGTCGTCGCCGCCCTGACGGTGCCAGCGCGCGAGCGCGTCGACCGCCACCGAGGTGTACCCGTGGCCGATGTGAGGCACGTCGGACGGGTAGTAGATGGGCGTCGTGATGTAGAAGGATTCGCCTGCGGGCATGGAGCAATTCTAGGCGCGATGCCGGGGGCGGTTACGCCGCGGCGGCGGGCCTCAGCCGACGGTCACCTGCACGCGGTGCCAGCCCTGGGCGCCGTCCGGGGCCGGTGCCGCCGGCTCGGAGGTCTGCGTGTCGCCCTCGGCGCTCACCGCGCGGCACTCGATGGTGTGCGTACCCGCCTCGGCGGTCCACGGCAGACGCCACTGCACCCACGTGTCGGCGGAGATGGCGGTCGCGAGCTCGGCCGCCTGCCACGGCCCGTCGTCGATGCGCACCTCGACGCCCTCGACGCCGACGTGCTGCTGCCAGGCCATGCCCGCGATCACCGTGTCTCCGGGCTCCACGGTCTGACTGCGCCGCGGCACGTCGATGCGCGACTGCAGCTTGATCGGCCCGCGGTCCGACCAGCCGCGGGTCGTCCAGTACGCGGTCGCCCGGTCGAACCGCGTGACCTCGAGATCCGTCACCCACTTCGTCGCCGACACGTACCCGTAGAGGCCGGGGACGACCATCCGCACCGGGAAGCCGTGTTCGAGGGGCAGCGGGTCGCCGTTCATGCCGACGGCGAGCAGCGCGTCGCGGTCGTCGGTCAGCGCCTCGATCGGCGTGGAGGCCGTGAAGCCGTCGGACGACGTGGAGAGCACCATGTCGGCATCGGGGTCGACCCCGGCCCGCGCCAGGAGCTCGCGCACCGGGTGACCCAGCCAGCGGGCGTTGCCGATGAGATCGCCGCCCACCGGGTTCGACACGCACGCCAGGGTCACGTGCGACTCCTGCATCGGCAGTGAGAGCAGTTCGTCCCAGCCGATCTCGACCTCGCGCTCCACCATCCCGTGAATGCGCAGCCGCCAGTCGGCCGGGTCGATACGGGGCACGATCAGGGCGGTGTCGATGCGGTAGAACTCGGCGTTGGGCGTGACGACCGGGGCGAGACCCTGGATGCCGAGGTCTGCACCCGCCGCGACGGGGGCGGCGGACCGGACGGGCTGCGGCAGGCGGAGCGCAGAGCGCACCGCCTCGATCGACCGCGTCGCGCCGCGAGCGACGCCCGCGATGAGGAGCGCGGCGACGCCGGAGGCCGCGACACCGGCGGTCCACAGCAGGAAGCGGCGACGCTCCTCCGGCTCGGTGCGGACGTACGGGATCGGCTGCACCGTGCGCATGAGCAGCCGCAGCGCCACCACGGCGACGACGGCCGCGATCAGTCCGGGCAGCCATGCGAACGGCCCGGCACCCGGCCGGATCATCGCGACGACGAGGGCCAGCGCCCCGAGCGCGCCGAGGACCACCGACCCGAGCGCCGCCCGGCGTGCCTCGAGGATGCCGGCGAGGGCGGCGACCACGGCGAGCACGATGGCGATGCCGGTGATCAGGGCCGCCTTGTCGCCCGTGCCGAACAGGGCGATCGCGGCATCCTTCGCCCAGCTGGGTGCGAGATCGATGAGCCCGCCGCCGATCACGGCCATCGGACTCGCCGCAGGCTCGACGACAGCCGCGACGAGCTCGCCAGCGCCCACGGCGACCGCCGCCGCGCTGAGTCCTGCGGCCGCCGCGCGCAGACGGCTGCCGCGGCGCGCGGTCATCGGATGGCTCATGGACCGAGCGTAACCCCGGCGCAGCCGTCCGAGGGCCGTGCAGCCCCCGGACGACCGACCGTCAGAGCGCGTTGCGGCGCGCGACCTCTCCGAGCCACGCGAGCGACGGCTTCGGCGAACGGGCGAACGTCTCGCGGTCGAAGCCGATCAGGCCGAAGGTCGGGCCGTAGCCGCTCGCCCACTCGTAGTTGTCGAGCGCGCTCCAGTGCTGGTAGCCGCGCACGTCGATGCCGTCCGCGATCGCGCGGTGCAGCCCCTCCAAGGCGCCCTGCGTGTACGCGACGCGACGGGTGTCGTCGCCCGTGGCGATGCCGTTCTCGGTCACGAGCACCGGTACGCCGCCGCTGCGCTCCCACGCACTGCGGACGCCGAGCTCCAGCGCGGCCGGGAAGAACTCCCATCCGGTGAGCGTGGTCTCGACGTCGGCCGCGACGGGGCGCGGACCCTCCGGGCCGATGAACGTGCGGGTGTAGGCCTGCACGCCGACGAAGTCGTCACCGGCGGACTGCTCCAGGTACCAGTGGTCGCGGGGGTCGCCGTACTCGGCCAGCATCTCGTCGGCGCCCGGTTCCCCGGTGGAGTGGAACGCCTGCGTGGCGATCGTCCACCCCGCCTGGATGCCGGATCGGGAATGCAGGATGTCCGACGCGCGGTGGTGCGCGTCGAGCAGCGTGTCCGCCACCACGAGGTCGGGGTTGGGGAGGCCGTAGGCCACGAGGTTCGCGGCATCCTCACCCCCGGCGAGCATGGCGGCGATGTTCGGCTCGTTGATCGTGCAGACGTACGTGACGTCGTCGAGGATCGGGAGCACCGTCTCGACGTACCGTCCGAACAGGTCCACGGCGTCGGACGCCCGCCAGAAGCCGTCCTTCTGGAACCACTGCGGCACCGTGAAGTGCATGAGCGTCACGGTCGGGTCGAGACCGTTGTCGCGGGCGGTGTCGATCATGCGCCGGTAGTGGTCGAGCATGGCGCGCGACACGAAGCCGCGCTCCGGCTCGATCCGGGCCCACTCCACCGAGAACCGGTAGGAGTTGAGCCCGGCCTCCGCGAGCAGACGCATGTCCTCCGGATACCGGTGGAAGTGGTCTGCGGCGTCGCCGGACGGCTCCACCATCGGCGACCCCGGTGCGTGCTCCATAACCCACCAGTTGCTGGTCGTGTTGTTCCCCTCCACCTGATGGGCTGCGGTGGCAGCGCCCCAGAGAAAGCCATCAGGGAATGCGAGCACGAGTGCTCCTTTCGATAGTGCGGGTGGTTCTGTTCAGCGTTCGGCGCGCGCGGGGTTGGGCACCGCGTCGAGCAGCTGGACCGTGTACGGGTCCTCCGGATGCTGCAGCACCTGAGCGGTCTCGCCGCGCTCGACGACGCGACCGCCGTTGAGCACGAGGATGTTCTCGGTCACCAGACGCGCGCTCAGCAGGTCGTGCGTGATGTAGAGCATGCTGATACCCCACCGCTCACGCAGGTCCTCCAGCAGCGCGAGCACCCCCGCCCGCAGCGAGACGTCGAGCATCGACACCGGCTCGTCGGCGATCAGCACCTGCGGATCGCTGGCGAGGGCCCGCGCGATCACCACGCGTTGACGCTGACCGCCGGACAGCTGATGCGGGAGTTTCGCCGCGAACTGCTCGACCGGCGTCAGGCCGACCGTCTCGAGGAGCTCGAGCACGCGCGCCCGCGCCTCGGCTCCGCGCAGGGCGGTGTAGTTGCGCACCGGTCGACTGAGGGTGTACTCGACCGTGTGCAGCGGGTTCAGCGCCGCATACGGGTCCTGGAACACCATCTGCACGTCCTTGCGGAGGTCACGCAGACCCCCGCGTCGCAGTGAGGCGACGTCGACGTCGCCGAAGCGCACCGATCCGTCCGTGGGCTTCTCGACTCCGGTGATGAGCTTCGCGATCGTGGACTTGCCTGAGCCGGACGCCCCGACGAGCGCGAGCGCCTCGCCCGGCTCCAGCCGGAACGACACGTCGTCGACCGCCGTGACGGGCTTCTCGCCGCGCCGGCGGGCGGGGTAGACCTTCGACACACCCTGCAGCACGATCGCGGCATCCGCCCGACGCGTGTCGCGCTGCGAGACCGTCGGCACCGTCTCGGTGACGTCGGTGCGCGCGCGACCCTCGCGGCGGCGCGTGCCCAGATCGACGAAGCCGGGGATCGAGATCGACTCGGCGCGGGGATCGGCGTAGTGGCTGAGGAGCATCCTCGTGTACTCGTCCTGCGGACGGTGCAGGATCTCGAGGCTCGGCGCGTCCTCGACGATCCGCCCCTCGTGCATCACCATGACGCGGTCGGTCGCCTCGAGCACGATGCCGAGGTCGTGGCTGATGAGGATCGCCGTGAACCCCTCGCTGCGCTGCAGGTCCTTGATGGTGTCCATGACCGCATGCTGCACGAGCACGTCGAGCGCCGTGGTCGGCTCGTCGAACACCATGAGCTGGGGGTCCAGCGACAGGGCGAGCGCGATCGAGGCGCGCTGCCGCATACCGCCGGAGAGCTCGCCGGGGTAGCTCGCCAGCACGCTCGGATCGAGACCGACCTTGCCGACCAGCTCCCGCGCCCTGGCGTCGCGGTCGTCTCCGGCGACATGGCCGTGCGCGGCGAAGATGTCGCGGAAGTGGTCGCCGACCCTGCGCACGGGGTTCAGCGCGTTCATGCCCGACTGCAGCACCATCGCGAATCCGCCCTGGCGCTGACGGCGCAGCTCCTCGGCGTCCAGCTCGCGGATGTCGCGTCCTCCGAAGAGGATGCGTCCGGCGCTGATGCGCGCCGGCAGCTTCTGCAGGCGGGTGAGGGCGAAGCCGAGGGTCGACTTGCCCGACCCGGACTCCCCCACGAGCCCCACGAATTCGCCTCGACGCAGGGTGAACGACACGTCGTCCACGGCGGCCACGGGGGCGACGCCCGGAGAGGCGTACTCGACGGAGAGGGATTCGACCTGCAGCAGGACGTCGTTCTCGGTCATGGCGCTCATCGGCCCTTCCCTTCGCGGAGGCGCGGATTCGAGATGCCGTCCACGCCGAAGTTGATGAGTGTGAGGCTCAGCGCCAGCAGCGCGATGCAGAGTCCGGGCGCGAACAGGAGCAGCCACTGCCCGGTGAGCAGCGAGTTGGAGTTCTGCGCCCAGTAGAGCATCGTGCCCCAGCTGACGATGCTGGAGTCGCCGAGACCCAGGAACTCGAGCCCGGCTTCGGCGAGGATCGCCGCGGTCGCCGCACCGAACAGGGTGCCGGCGATGATCGACGTCATGTTCGGCAGGATCTCGCGGAACACGATGCGCGCCGGGCTGTCTCCCGAGAACTGCGCCGAGGCGACGAAGTCGTTGCCCCGCAGGGACTGCGTCTGGCTGCGGAGCACCCGCGCGCCCCACGCCCATCCGGTGATCACGATCACCGCGATGATCATGAGGATGCCGCCGTTCTGCAGGTACGCCGCGATGACGATCATGAGGGGCAGTCCGGGGATCACGAGGAAGAGGTTCACGATGAAGCCGATCACCTCACCGGCGAAGCCGCGGATGTAGCCCCAGCTGAGGCCGATCAGCACGGCCACGACGGTGGACAGGATGCCGGCGGCGAGTCCGACCAGCAGGCTGACCTGCGAGCCGTAGATGAGCTGGCTGAGGACGTCCTCCCCTGCGGCGGTCGTGCCCAGCCAGTGCGCGGGCGACGCGTCGGCGTTGCGCTCGAAGCTGTTGTCCTTCGCTCCGTACGGCGCCAGCAACGGCGCGAACACGGCGACCAGCACGAACAGCCCGAGGATGATGAGACCGAGCCGCGCCTTGCCGTTCGACCACAGCGTGCCGACCATCCTGGCGAACGCGCGCCAGGGGCTGGGTGCCGCGATCCGGTCGGTGGGCACCTTGACGTTCATGGTGGAGGTCATCGGCGAGTCCTCGGGTCGAGTGCGCAGTGCAGACAGGGACGGGAGAGGAAGTTCATCATCGGCGAGTCCTCGGGTCGAGTGCCCCGTAGAGGATGTCCACGAGGAAGTTGGCGATGAGCACGCTCACGGTGATCATCAGGAAGAGCGCCTGCATGAGCGGGTAGTCCTGCCCGATCACGGCGTTGAAGAGCAGGTACCCGATACCGGGGTACTGGAACACCTGCTCCACGAGGATCGATCCGCCGACCACGCCTCCGAGCGTGAGGCCGAAGCCGGTGAGGTTCGGCAGGATCGCGTTGCGGGCGGCGTAGCGGAGGGCGATCGTGCGGCCGCGCAGGCCGTTGGCCTCCGCGAAGGTCACGTAGTCCTCCCCGAGCGTGTTGATCATGGCGTTGCGCATGCCGATGATCCAGCCGCCGAGTGATGTCAGCAGGATCGTCAGGGCGGGCAGCACCGCGTGCCGCAGCAGGTCGGCGAGGAAGTCGCCGGTGAACCCGGGCGTCGTGGTCGCCGCGTACGCCCCGGTCGTCGGGAACCAGTGCAGCACGTAGCCGAGGAAGAAGAGCAGCAGCAGGGCCGTCCAGAAGTACGGGAAGGTGCTGAGGAAGGACCCGGTCAGCGTCGGCAGCGTGTCGAGCCAGGTGCCGCGACGCCAGGCCGCCGTGACGCCGATCAGTGTGCCGATCACGAACGCGAGCACCGTGACGATCCCGACGAGGCCGATCGTGTACGGCAGCGCGGTCGAGACCATGCTCGAGACGCTCTGCGGGTAGAACGTGTACGAGACGCCGAAGTCGAGTCGGACGACCTGCCCGAGGTAGGCCACGTACTGGTCCCACAGCGATCCGGTCGGGACGCCGAGCTGTGCCTCGATGGCACGCCGCGTCGCATCCGACACGGGACCGTTCTGCGAGAGCTTCGCGATCGCGGCATCCGCCGGCGACCCCGGCATCATGCGAGGGAGGAAGAAGTTCAGGGTGACCGCGGCCCACAGGGTGAGCACGAACAGGCCGAGCTTCTGGAGAACGTACTTCACTTGTCGTCTCCCTTCACGCGCTCGAGCTTCGTGAAGATCAGCAGCGGTGCCGAGTCGTAGTTCTGCGGGATCATGTACGGGTCCTCGGCGCTGGGCCATCCGGTGAACTTCGCGTCGTTGAACAGTCCCCAGATACCGCCGTAGTACATGCCGATCACCGGGAGCTCGTCGTAGACGATCCCCTGCAGCTCGTGCACGATCTCCGTCTGGCGGGCGGGATCGATCGTCTCGCGGTACTCGGCCAGCAGCGCGTCGGCCTCGTCGGAGCGATAGCGCTCGAAGTTGTTGGCGGTCTGCTCGCCGGACGGCACGTAGAACTCGCTGGAGAGCAGGTTGTTGTAGGCCTGGTACGGGTCGCCACCGCCCATTCCGCCGATCGCCATCTCGAAGTCGCCGTTGCTGATGGCGCTCTGGTACCCGGCGGGCTGCGGGAGTTTCAGGGTGACCTTCACGCCGACGTCGGCGAGCTGGCGCTGCACGGTCTGCGCGGCGCGGGTCCAGTCGGAGTAGCCGTTCGCGGTGGTGAGCGCGAACTCCAGCTGCTCGCCGTCCTGGCCGACGAGGCGGTCGCCGTCGAGCGTGTAGCCCGACTCGGCGAAGGCAGCCAGCGCGGCATCCCTGTCCTGCGTGATCATGCCGCCGTCGGGGATCGACGGGTCGAGGTACTCCTCCTGGTTGGGGAGGATGAGGCCGGTCTGCCCGGCCGGCTGCATGTACCCCTCGGAGGCCGTCTCGGCGATCTCGTCGCGGTTCAGCGCGAGCGCGATGCCGCGGCGCACGTTGACGTCGTCGAACGGGGCGACCTCGAGGTTCGGGAGCAGTGCGATCACGCCGCCCGGCGGGAACCACCAGGTGTTGTGGTCGCTCGCGGCGCCCCATGTGCCCTCGACGTCGGAGATGAACGAGTACGACCAGTCGTACCCACGCGTGACCGTGTCGAGCTGCGTGTTCGTCGCGGGCAGGATGATGTGCTCGATCTGGATCTTGTCGGCCTGCCAGTAGTCGGGGTTCTTGTCCATCGAGTACTGCTGGTCGTTGTAGTTGCCGAGCACGAACGGTCCGGTGCCGACCGGCTCCTCGTTGCGGAACGTGCCGGGGTCCTTCACGTCGGACCAGATGTGCTCCGGCACGATCATGGTGAGGCCGAGGATCGACAGCGACGGCGCATCGTCGCCCTGCAGGTGCATGATCACGTCGTCGCCTGAGGTCTCGACCGACTCGAGGTGCTGCCAGGCGCCCTTGATGTCGAGCGAGGGGTTGTCCTTGAGCAGCTGGAACGTGAAGGCGACGTCCTCGGGGGTGAGCTGCTCGCCGTCACTCCACTCGACGTCGTCGCGGATGGTCATGACGACGGTCCGCGCGTCGGGCTGCGACCAGGACTCGGCCAGCCACGGGTTGAGCGTGTTGTCGAGTGGGTTCACGAGGATGAGCGGCTCGTAGATCCAGCGCGACGCCGTGCGCGTGTTGGTCAGGTAGGGGTTGAAGTTCCGCGTGAAGAACGGATTCCCCTTGTCGGCGTTGATCAGCATCGTGTCGTCGCCGATCGACGGGTCGGGCTGCGAGCTGATCTGGATGCTGCAGCCGCTGAGCACCACGGCCGCTGCCGCCAGTCCCACGATCGCCGCCCTGCGCCAGCGTCGGAGCATGTGCGTCTTCGCCACACTGCCACCTCATGTCGTCTCTGTCATGAAGGGGTCCCGCGGGTCGGGACGCCCTGCGGCCGAGGCCGCATGAGCGATTGTAAGCGCATACATTTTGCGGATGCAACCCCTTGACGCCGTCGGCGCCGGGGATCGCGGGCGATCGACGCTCGTCAGCTCCGCGGCTCGCGGAGGGCGTCGACCATGCTCCGCAGGGCCTGCAGCGCGGCGGAGCGCTGAGCGTCCGTGAGCCCCGACAGCATCCTGAGCTCGACCGACCGCACCGCGGCGCTGGCGGCGTCGAGACTCCTCCGTCCGCGGTCCGTGAGCTGCGCCGGGAGCGCCTTCCCCACCGCAGCCTCCCGCGGTCGGGAGACGAAGCCGTCGCGCTCGAGCGCCTGCAGGAGGACGTTCATCGACTGCCGCGTCACGAAGGCGCCCCGCGCGAGCTCGGAGTTGGTGAGGCCGGGGCGCTGCGCCAGCAGCTCGAGGCAGGAGTAGTGCGTGATGGTCATCCCGAGCGGGCGGAGCACGTCTTCCATCGCCGCACGGAGAGCACTCGACGCCTCCTTGACGAGGTAGCCGAGCGAGGTGTCGAGATCGATGCCGTCTTGACGCATGTCAGTATTCTGACATAGAGTCAGCCGTGTCAGATAACTGACACACCTCTCTCCCCGAAAGGCTCATCATGCCTGCCACCGGCCCCGATTTCCTCTCCCTCCAGGTGCACGACCTGGCAGCGAGCCACGCCTTCTACGAGCGCTACCTCGGCCTCGTGCGCTCCCCTGCCGGCCCGCCGCACGCCGTGGTCTTCGACACCGCGCCGATCGCGTTCGCGCTGCGCGACATCGTCGAGGGCACCGACATCGACGCCGGCCCCCACCCGGGCATCGGCGCGGCGATCTGGCTGCACGCGACCGACGTGCAGGAGATCCACGACGCGCTCGCGGCCGACGGGCACGCCATCGTCGCGGCTCCCACCGACGGCCCGTTCGGGCGCACCTTCACGTTCGCCGATCCCGACGGGTACCGGATCACGCTGCACGACCGCGTCTGACCCGAGCCGGAGGCGGCACGCGTCTCAGGCGCGCGGGTGCGAGCTCTCGCGCAGCAGGATCTGCAGCGGCAGCCGCACGGTCACCGGCGCGGCATCCGGGCGCTCGAGCCGCCGCGCGAGCAGCTGCACCGCGGCGCGGCCCAGGTCGATCATGGGCTGCCGCACGGTCGTGAGCGCGGGGCGCGCGAGCGCGGCGGCCTCGATGCCGTCGAAGCCCGTGACGCGCACGTCGTCCGGCACCCGCAGCCCCGCCGACCGGAACGCGTCGATCGCTCCCAGCGCCATCTGATCGTTCGCCGCGATCAGCGCCGCCGGTGGGGCGTCGGCGATCAGCTCCTCACCGGCGCGTCGCCCCGACGCCCGCGTGAAGTCCCCGTGCAGCACCGTCACGTCGTCGGCCGCGATCCCCGCCTCGGCGAGCGCGGCGGCGAAGCCCTCCCAGCGCTGCGCGCCGTCGGGCGAGTCCTCGGGCCCCGCGAGGAACGCCAGCCGTCCGGGGGCCGCATCCGCGAGCACGAGGCGGGTGAGCTCGGCCATCGCCTCGGCGTTACTGACGGTCACGTGGTCGTAGTCGTCACCCCGCGACGGGCCGGACAGCACCACGACCGGGATCCGCTGCGCGAGCCGCGCCAGCACGTCGTCCGGCACGCTCTGCGCGAGCACCATGAGCCCGTCGACGCGGCCCGCGATGTCGCGCACCGTCTCGCGCGTCGGGTCGTCGCGACCCACCCCGATCATGAGCACGAAGCCCTGCTTCCACGCCTCGAGCTCGGCACCGCGCAGCACCTCGTCGAGGAACAGCATGGTCGGAGCCTGCACGGGCTCGGTCGACTCCTCGGCGACCGCGAACGACGGACGGCTCCGGTCGCCGAGCACGTCGAGCGGCGGCGCGTCCTCCGCGGCGTCGAAGCCCGGGAAGTACAGCCCCAGCACACCGGTGCGCCGCTCGGCGAGACCCCGCGCGCTGCCGCTCGGCACGTAGCCGAGGGCGGTCACGGCGTCGAGCACCCGTTCGCGGGTCGCCGGGCGCACGGCATCCGGCTGCCGCAGCACACGGGAGACGGTCGCGATCGACACGGCAGCGCGTTCTGCGACGTCGTAGACCGTCGCTTTCCTGCTCACGCTCGCTCCTTCTCGCTCGGGTGAGCACCAGGCTAACCCGCTCCGCCTCCGCCGAACGCTCCGGTGTCAGGAGCGTCGGGCGATCAGCGATCCATGCGGACGCGCGCTCATCTCGCCCGGTGCGCGCCCACGCCTCTCAGACGCCACGACCTCGAAGCCCGCATCGCGGAGCAGGATGCCGAGCGCCTCCGCCGACCAGGAGTACGCGATCGTCACGGCGTGCGCGAACGGCTCCCCCGGCTCCCCGTCGAAGAATCCGACGAGCAGGGAGCCACCGGGTCGGAGTGCCCGGGCGAACTCGCGCAGCACGGCCGGCACCTGCGCAGGCGGGGTGTGGATCAGCGAGTACCAGGCGAGGATGCCGCCGAGCGCCCCATCCTCGACAGACAGGTCGTGGAAGGAGCCGGTCTCGAAGGGGATGCCGGGGTGGCTCCGCCGCGCAGAGGCGACGAACTCCCGGGAGAGGTCGATGCCCCGGACATCCCGTGCTCCTTCGGCGAGAAACGCAGTCCAGTGTCCGGGTCCGCATCCGGCATCGCGCAGCGCGCCGTCCGTGCTGTCGCGCCACGCCCGGATCGTCGCGACGTCCCGGGGGTCCATCTGGGAGAGCGTTCCGCCCACCCCGATGTACTCCGCGGCCCGCGCGTCGTAGGCCAGGGCGATCAGGTGACCGCTGTCCGTCACGGGCGTCGCGCGGCGAGCGCGGACTGGTAGAGATCACGAGACGACAGGCCTGTCGCGGCGGCGACCTCGGCGCAGGCGTCTTTGAGACGGATGCCGGAGGCCACGAGCTCCTGCACCTGCCCCAGAGCGTCGTCGGCGGAGACGGTCCGCCGCTGCGCCCCCTCGACCACGACCACGATCTCGCCCTTCACGCCCGCAGCCGCCCACGCCGCGAGCTCGGACGCCGTGCCGCGGCGCACCTCCTCGAACAGCTTCGTGAGCTCCCGGCACACCGCGATGCGGCGGTCGGCGCCGAAGGCTGCACCCATGTCGGTCAGCGTCGACGCCAGGCGCGACGGAGACTCGAAGAACACCGTGGTCCGCGGCTCGGCGGCGAGCGCTGTGAGCGTCGAGCGCCGCTCCCCCGGCTTGCGCGGCAGGAAGCCCTCGAACGTGAACCGGTCGGTCGGCAGCCCCGAGATCGCCAGCGCCATGAGCACAGCACTCGGGCCGGGGATGGCCGTCACCGTCACGCCCTGCGCGACCGCCTCGGCGACCAGGCCGTAACCGGGGTCGCTGATCGCCGGCATCCCCGCATCGCTCACGACGACGACGTCGTGCTCCTGAGCGAGGGCGGCGAGCTCGGCGGACTTCTGCTTCTCGTTGTGGTCGTGCAGGGCGATCAGTCGCGGCCGGTTCGCGATGCCCAGCGCCTGCAGCAGACGCCCGGTCGTGCGGGTGTCCTCCGCCACCACGACCTCCGCGTTCTCCAGCACCTCGACGAGGCGGCGGGAGGCATCCCCGAGGTTTCCGATCGGCGTCGCAGCGAGGATGATCACCCGCCCAGCCTAGACGCGGCGGCTGACCCGGTTGTCTAGGCTGGAGCGGTGATCGAGCCCGTCCCTCTGCTGCCTCCCCCCGAGGACCGGCTGACGCGCTACGGACGGCTGCGCGACCGCATCCTGCTCGATCCCGACTGGGGACGGATGCCGCGCTGGTTCGCCCCGCTCGTGGTCACGGCGCTGGCCGCGGTGCTGCGTCTGATCAACCTCGGGCATCCTCATCAGCTGGCGTTCGACGAGACGTACTACGTCAAGGACGCCTGGTCGCTGTGGCTGCTGGGCTACGAGGGCACCTGGGGCGAGAACGCGAACGAGGCGTTCATCACGCTGCAGGAGCTTCCCCTGTCCGACGTCGGATCCTTCGTCGTGCACCCGCCGCTCGGCAAGTGGCTGATCGCTCTGGGGATGGCGCTCGGGGGCCCTGACAACACGGTCGGATGGCGTCTCGCCACCGCGCTGCTCGGCACCGCGACCGTGCTGCTCGTCTATCTCGTCGCTCGGCGCCTGACGGGATCCATCGTCGTCGGCACCGTCGCCGGCACGCTCCTCGCCGTCGACGGACTCAGCATCGTCATGAGCCGCACCGCGCTGCTCGACGGCCCGCTCACGTTCTTCCTCCTGCTCGGCGCGCTGTTCGTCCTGTACGACCGCGACCGCACGATCCCGATCCTCGAGCGCCACGACCTCGACGGCCCCGACCCGATGTGGGGGCGCGTGCTGTGGCGTCGGCCCTGGCTCGTCGCCGCCGGGGTCGCGCTGGGCGCCGCCTGCGCCGTCAAGTGGTCGGGCCTCTACGCGCTCGCGGCCTTCGGACTGTACATCGTCGTCACCGACGCGCTCGCCCGCCGTCGCGCCGGCGTCGTGCTGTGGCCGACGGCCGCCGCGTTCACGCAGGGCCCCGTCTCGTTCGTGCTGCTCGTCGTGCCGGCCGCCGCGACCTACCTCGTCAGCTGGACAAGGTGGCTCGTCACGGCCGGCGGCTACGCCAGGCAGAGCGACCCGAACCCGCTGATCGCCCTGTGGAACTATCACAAGGCGATCCTCGATTTCCACGTCGGCCTCACCCGCGGGCACCCGTACGCGAGCCCCGCGTGGGAGTGGCCGTTCCTGCTCCGCCCGACAGCGGTGTGGGTGGGCAGCGATCCCGACCCCTGCGGGGTCGACCACTGCATCGCGGTGATCTCGACGATCCCCAACCCGCTGATCTGGTATGTGAGCGTCGCCGCCGCTGTCTACCTGCTCTACCGCCTCGTCCGGGCGTGGATCACGCGGCGTCCGGTCGGCGGGCCCGCGCTCACGTTCCCACTCGTCGGACTCGCCGCGACGTACGTGCCGTGGCTGATGTTTCCCGAGCGCACGATCTTCCAGTTCTATACGGTCGCCATGGCGCCGTTCCTCGTCATCGCCCTCGCCGTCGTGCTGCGACAGATCGCCGGGCGCCGGGAGGATCCGCTGCGCCGACGGCAGTCCGGCGAGCGCACCGTGCTGATCTTCCTGGGCGTCGTCGTGCTCGTCTCGGCGTTCTACTACCCGGTGTGGACGGGCGTGAGCGTGCCGTACGAGTTCTGGCTGCTGCACAACTGGCTGCCCGGCTGGATCTGAGTTCAGCGCTCCCGCGGCAGCTCGGCGGGATCGCTGACCGGCAGGCGGCACACGAACGATCGGCAGTCGAACGCCAGGCCGGAGGCGTCGGCGCTGCCGGACGCATCGGCCTTGCCCTCGAACAGCTCGAAGCCGGCGTCCGCGAACGCTCTGGCCTGCGCCGGGGTGACGATCGCCACGACATCGGCCTGGGCGCCGCGCGCGGCAGCCGCCAGAGCGCCGTCCGGTTCGTCCGTCACGACGACGATCTGGCGCGGTCCGTCGAGCAGATCGGCGGCGACGCGCAGCAGACTGCCGTGCGCGAACGGCTGGCCGACGGCCGCTGCCGCATGCGCGCGGACGGCCTCCTCCGCGACAGCGCGGTAGCGGTCACCCGCTCCCAGCCGCCACGCGGTGAGGCCGGCATGGGCGAGGGCGGCGGATGCCGAGGGCAGGTCTCCGTCGGTCTGGTCCGGCGCCGCCGCGATGCCGCGCGCCGCGAGCAGCGGGTCGCCCTCGAGGCCGGCCACGGCGAGGTCGAGCAGGCTGCGAGCCTCGACCGCCCAGCGCGCCTCGCCCGTGGCGACGGCGAGGGCGAGCAGGCCGTCGGCGAGCAGCGCGACATCGGCCGTGGTCGCTGCGGCGGGTGATGCCGCCCCGCCGAGCGAGGCGCGCACGATCAGACCCCGAGGGTCACGGTTGACGCGCAGCACGTGATCGGCGGCCGCGGCGGCCGCCGCGATCCAGCCCGGTTCGCTCAGGGCGGCCCCGGCGCGGGCGAGCGCGGCGATCGCGAGCCCGTTCCACCCGGTGATGACCTTGCCGTCGACCGCGGGCGGCTCGAGTCCACGGCGCTGCTCCATCGGACGGAGGTAGAACCCGCCCTCGTCGCGCACGCCGTCGATCCACGACTCCGAGTCCTGGGCCGCGCCGAAGCCGCCGCCCTCACGACGCAGTGTCGTCAGCAGGAACGCCGCGACGCCGCGAGCGGTGGCCTCGTCGCGCGCCGCGAGCGCGATGTCGAGCAGCTGCGCGTTGTCGGTCAGCATCCGCTCGTAGTGCGGCACCGACCAGTCGCGCTGGGTGGCGTAGCGGAAGAAGCCGCCGTCGTCGTCGTGAAGGTCGGATGCCGCCATCGCGGCGAGCGCGCGGGCGGCGGCCGCCGCGGCATCCGGCGCCTCGCGTTCGACGAGAGGCGCCTGCAGGAACGACAGCGTCGTGGCCACGGGGAACTTCGGCGCCCCGCCGAATCCGCCGTGCACGGAGTCCTCGCGGGCGGCGATCGCGCGGGCGGCCGCCGCGATCGCCGCGGCATCCGGCAGGTCGGAGGGAGTGGATGCCGCGGCCTGCCGCAGCGCCTCGGTCACCGCATCCGCCGACTCCTCCGCCTGCTCCCGACGCTCGGTCCACGCCTCCCGCACGGCGGCGAGCACGTCGCGGAAGGCCGGCATCGGCCCTCGTGCGAGCGGCGGCCAGTACGTGCCCGCGTAGAACGTGCGACCGCGCGGCGTCGTGAAGACGGTGAGCGGCCACCCGAGGTTCTGGGTGAACGCCGAGGCGGCGGCCATGTACGCCGCGTCGACCTCCGGGTGCTCCTCGCGGTCCACCTTGACCGCGACGAAACCGTCGTCGATGAGCGCGGCGATCGCCGGATCGGCGAAGGACTCCCGCGCCATCACGTGGCACCAGTGACAGGTGGAGTAGCCGATCGAGATCAGCAGCGGCACGTCGCGCCGCTCGGCCTCGGCGAACGCCTCGTCGCCCCACGGGTACCAGTCGACGGGATTGTCGGCGTGCGCGCGGAGGTACGGGCTGAGCGTGTCGGCGAGCCGGTTCGTCATGTTTCCACGCTACGCGCTGCACGGCGTCGGGGCGCCGGGCGGGGCCTGCCGGTGGGTCCGCTCCGCCGGTGGGGTCCGCTCAGGAGACGAGCAGCGTCTCCGCGGGGCGGGAGGCCGCATACCCGACGAGGGGCAGCGCACGGTCGGCAGCGAGGTCGATGCGCGAGCGGAGCACGTCCGAGGCGATCGTGTAGCCGTCGAAGTCGGTGTCGCTCGCGTAGACGCCGAGCGGCAGGGTGAGCGCCTGGAAGAACGCGAACAGCGGACGCAGCTGGTGCTCGATGATGAGCGCGTGCCGCTCGCCTCCGCCGGTGGCGGCCAGCAGGACGGGCTTGCCGACGAGCTCGTACTGACCGACGAAGTCGAACAGGTGCTTGAACAGCCCCGTGAACGACGCCCGGTAGACAGGGCTGCCGACGATCAGCAGGTCGGACGCCTCGATGGCCTGCAGCTTCTCCTCGACCTCGGCGGGGAGCTGGTCGCGACGCAGCGCTCCCGCGAGCGACGGCCCGATCGCGGTGAGCTCGATGAGCTCGACCTCGACCTCGGCACGCTCGGCGACGGCCTCGGCGATCGCACGCACGAGAGCCGTGGTCTTGCTCGGCTCGTGCAGGGAGCCGGACACGGCGACGACACGGTAGGGGGCTGTCATGCCGACGACGCTACTCACGAGCGAGGCCGCTGTCGCGACGAGCGACACACAACGACATGAGCCGTCATCACACGACGGGCGCGCCCTGCTCGGTCTTCCGACGGGGCGGAGACGCCATCGCGACGGCCGCCCGACCGACCAGACGTTCGAGCGGGCCACGGCCGACGAACACCGACCAGAGGGTGGTCACCAGCAGCAGCGCGACCGCGGTCCCCGCCCAGAACAGGTTGTCGGTGAAGAACCCGCCGGGGCCTCCGATCAGTGCCACGGAGACCACATGCGCGGTGTATGCCGACAGCGGCATGGACCCGAGCGCGCCGAACGGTAGGAGGACCCAGCGGAGGGGACGGCTGAGCAGGATGCACAGCGCGATCACCGTGACGGCGAAGCCTCCGGAACCCAGGATCTCGGCGGTTCCCCCGGAGTGCGGGTCCACCCCGAAGACCGCCGACAGGACCGCTCCGAGAGGATCGGCGGCGGCCACCGCCTCGGGGTAGGTCTGCCACCCGGCAGCTGAGCCCGCCATCGATCCCTCCCCCGGAGCCCACGACGTGATGCCCGAGACCGCTCCGACGAGGCCGAGTCCGTAGCCGACGACCATGAGGCCGACGCCGGCTCCCAGAGCCACCGCAGCCGTGTGGATCCGCTCGATCCCGAGTCGGCCGAGCGCCATCCCGGCGAAGACGAAGGCCAGCCAGACCGTGATCGGGTAGGAGCCGTACAGGACCAGGCCGATCCCGGCGCCGTACGGGTACATCGCGAGGATGGCGATGAGGGCGAGGACAGCCGGTCCGGCGAGCGCGAGCACGCCCGCGGCGATGAGCAGCGTCCGCGGCCGCCAGCGCAGGAACGGGATGACGGCCACGTAGAGGAGACCGTAGAGCGTGAGGATCACCGCGATGGGAGTGTTGAGCAGCTCCAAGGCGAGCCCGATGAGGAAGATCACCGCGCCTCGCCCGACCAGTTGCAGGCGGATGCCGGGCATGCGCTCGGGATCGGGGAGGTCACGGCGCCCCGTCATGAGCGCGATGGACACGCCTGCGAGCACCGCGAAGAGGATGGACGAGCGACCGTGCACGAGATCGAGCCACGTCGAGGGATCGAGCGGGTCGAACGCCGACGTCTCGCCGATGTGCGCGCCGGCCATTCCGAGGATGGCGAGAGCACGGGCCACATCGAGACCGAGGATGCGGGGAGGACGCCCGAACGTGCGGAACCAGTGCGTCACGGGCAGCGTCGTCGGCCCGGCTGCAGTTCCGGGAGGAGGCGAGGTGGTCACGCATGAATCGTAAGTCGCGCACCCGTCACCCGGCCGTGTGCCGTGCGGGCGAGCCCACCCGCATATCGTCATACGATGGAGGGCTATGTCCTCCCCCGTGATCTCGTACCCTGCCGAGCTGCCTGTCAGCGCTGCCCGGGGCGAGATCGCCGACGCGATCCGCGATCATCAGGTCGTGATCGTGGCCGGCGCCACCGGCTCGGGGAAGACGACGCAGCTGCCGAAGATCTGCCTGGAGCTCGGCCGCGAGCGGATCGCGCACACGCAGCCGCGACGCCTCGCCGCGCGCACGATCGCGGAGCGCGTCGCCGAGGAGATGCACGTCGAGCTCGGTGGTCTCGTCGGGTACAAGGTGCGGTTCACCGACCAGGTGTCGGACGAGACACGTATCGCGCTCATGACCGACGGCATCCTCCTCAACGAGATCAATCGCGACCGACTGCTGCGGCGATACGACACGATCATCATCGACGAGGCGCACGAGCGGTCTCTCAACGTCGACTTCCTGCTCGGCTACCTCGCGCGGCTGCTGCCCGAGCGCCCCGATCTCAAGGTCGTCATCACCTCGGCGACCATCGACCCCGAGAGCTTCGCACGGCACTTCGCGGCGGCCGACGGCACGCCGGCCCCGATCATCGAGGTCTCTGGGCGCACCTACCCGGTGGAGATCCGCTACCGCTCTCAGACCGATGACGAGGCGGGCGCCGAGACCGGCCGCGAGGCGCAGGAGGTCGACGAGGTCTCGGCGATCGTCGCCGCCCTGCGCGAGCTCGACCGGGAGGCGCCGGGCGATGTGCTCGTCTTCCTCCCCGGTGAGGCCGAGATCCGCGACGCTGCCGACGCGGTGCGCGGCGCCTACGCGAACGACCGGTCGCCGACCGAGGTGCTCCCGCTTTACGGGCGGCTGTCGGCCGCCGAGCAGCACCGCGTGTTCGAGCGGAGCCGTGTGGCCGGGGTCAGGCGACGCGTCGTGCTCGCGACCAACGTCGCGGAGACGAGCCTCACGGTCCCCGGCATCCGTTACGTCATCGACACCGGCACCGCGCGCATCTCCCGCTACAGCGCCCGGTCGAAGGTGCAGCGCCTCCCCATCGAGGCCATCTCGCAGGCCTCGGCCAACCAGCGCTCCGGACGAGCGGGCCGCACGAGCGACGGCATCGCCATCCGCCTCTACAGCGAGGAGGACTTCGCGCGCCGGCCCGAGTTCACGGAACCCGAGATCCTGCGCACCTCGCTCGCCTCGGTCATCCTCCAGATGCTGTCGCTCGGCTTCGGCGACATCACCGCCTTCCCGTTCCTCACTCCCCCGGACTCCCGCGGCGTCAAGGCGGCGTTCGACCTCCTCACCGAGCTCGGCGCCGTCGACATCGCACGAGACGAGCCGCGGCTCACCCGCATCGGACGCGACATCGCCCGCATCCCGATCGACCCGCGTTTCGCCCGCATGCTCATCGAGGCGGGGCGCGCGGCATCCGGTTCCTCGGATGCGGTGGTCCGCGACGTCCTCGCGATCGTCGCCGGCATGTCGATCCAGGACGTCAGGGAGCGCCCATCGCAGGATGCCCCGCAGAGCGTGCGCGACGAGGCCGACCGCATGCACGCCCGGTTCGCCGACCCGACGAGCGACTTCCTCTCGACCCTCAACCTGTGGAACCACCTGCGCGAGCAGCAGCGCGAGCTCGGATCGAGCGCCTTCCGACGTCTCTGCCGCGCCGAGCACCTGAACTACGTCCGTGTGCGGGAATGGTTCGACGTGCACCGACAGCTCCGCACCCTCGTCCGCACGAAGGAGTCCCAGCCCGGCACCGGCGACCCGGACGCGATCCACCGGGCCCTCCTCGCGGGCCTGCTGTCGCAGATCGGCATCCTCGACGAGCGCAGCACCGGAGGACGCGGACAGAGCAAGACCCCGCCGAAGGACGCCAGGCGCCGTCAGGCGGAGTACCGGGGCGCCCGCGGCATCCGTTTCTCGATCTTCCCGGGCTCGGCGCTGCGCAAGAAGAGCCCGCAGGCCGTGATGGCCGCCGAGATCGTCGAGACGTCGCGCACCTACGCGCGCACGGTCGCCGCGATCGACCCCGCCTGGGCCGAGGCCCTCGCGGGTGATCTCGCGAAACGGCAGGTCACCGAGCCGCACTGGTCGAAGGATGCCGGAGCGGCCGTCGCGTACGAGAAGGTCACGCTGTTCGGCGTCGAGATCATCCCGAGGCGCCGCGTGCAGTTCGCCCGCATCGACCGCGCCGGGTCGCGCGAGCTGTTCCTGCGGCACGCTCTCGTCGAGGGCGAGTGGGACCCCGGCCGGATCGACAAGCGCGTCAGCGCGTTCTGGCGCAGCAACGCCGAGCTGCGCAAACGCCTCGAGAAGCTGGAGGAGCGCGAACGCCGACGCGACATCCTCGCGGGCGACGAGGCCGTCTTCCGGTTCTACGACGAACGCATCCCGGCCGACGTGTTCGACGTCCGATCGTTCGAGAAGTGGTGGCGCGAGGCACTGACCTCCACCCCGAAGCTCCTCGTGATGCGCGAGGCCGACCTCGTCGACGACGACAGCCGGGCTGACCGCAGCGAGTTCCCGACGCGATGGACCCAGGGCGATCAGATGCTCGGTCTCGCCTACCGGTTCGAGCCGGGAGCGGCGGACGACGGCGTGAGCGTCGTGATCCCGCTGCCGCTGCTGGCGCAGATCGAGGATCGGGGCTTCGACTGGCAGGTGCCCGGGCTGCGCGCCGAGCTCGTCACCGGACTCCTGCGTGCGCTGCCGAAAGCGATCCGTCGCCACGTCGTCCCCGCCGCCGACTGGGCGGAGAAGTTCGGTGCCGAGCTCGCAGGCGAGGGGCCGGAGTCGCACGCCGGGCTCCCCCCGCGCGGACTCAAGGAGGCGCTGGCGAGGCTCATCCAGCCGCTCGCCAATCAGCTGGTGTCCGCCGCGGACTTCGAAGACAAGAGGGTGCCCGCGCACCTGCGGATGAACTTCCGCGCGGTCGACGAGCGCGGACGGGTCGTGGGATCCGACCGCGACCTGCGCGTGCTGCAGCAGGCGCTGTCCGACCGCGCTCGCAGCAGCGTCGCCCGATCGATCGCCGCGCCGCCCCGTCGGCCCGGCCCGGGGTCGGGCCCGCAGCCCGCGGCCGCTCCCGCCTCGATCGAGCAGGACGGTCTCACCGCCTGGTCGTTCGGCGACCTCCCCGAGGTGCTCGACACGCGCGTGGCCGGAGGGGTCGTGCGCGGCTACCCGGCCATCGTCGACCGCGGCAAGTCCGTCGCGGTGCGCGTCGAGGCGACCGCCGACGCCGCGACCGCCGCGACCAGGGCCGGAGTGCGGCGACTCGTCCTGCTCGGCGTCCCCTCCCCCAGTTCGTACGTGCAGGAGCACCTGACCAGCGCCGAGAAGCTCGCTCTCGCCGCGTCGCCCTACCCCTCCGCGGCCGCGCTCATCGAGGACTGCCGCGCCGCCGTCGTGCAGCGACTCGTCGATGCAGCCACCGGCGCCGCGCACGGCGTCATCCGCACCGAGGCGGAGTTCACGCGTGTGCGCGACCTCGTGTCGGCAGCGCTCGTCGACGAGCTCTTCGCGTGCGTATCGCTCGTCTCGCGCATCCTCGCGAAGGCGCGGGAGGTCGAACGCGGCATCAAGTCGCAGAACTCGCTCGCGCTGCTCGGCCCGCTGAACGACATCCGCACCCAGCTCTCCGGGCTTCTGCACCCCGGGTTCGTGTCGGCCACGGGCGTCGACCGCCTCGCGCACTACCCCCGCTATCTCGACGGCATGCTCGACCGCCTGAAGACGCTCGGCAGCGAACCGGGCAAGGACCGCACGCGCATGAGCGAGTACGAGCGGATGGCGAAGGCGTTCGAGGATGCCGGCGGCACCATCCCTCCCGCACCGGACGCGCCGGCCGCGCTCGTCGAGACGCGCTGGCTGCTCGAGGAGTACCGCGTCAGCGTGTTCGCGCAGCGCCTCGGCACGGCCCAGCCCGTCTCGCCCCAGCGCATCATGAAGGCCCTCGCCGCCGGTCGTTGAGCGGGCGGGGCGAGACGAAACGCGGGGCGGGGCGACCGCATCCGCGTTAGCCTGGCTCCATGGCTCGCGCGATCGTCTACACAGAGTTCGGTTCCCCTGACGTCCTGCATGAGATCGAGGTCCCCGACCCGCTCCCCCTCGCGGGAGAGGTGGTCGTGCGCATCGAGGCGGCGGGTGTGAATCCCATCGACGCCAAGCTGCGCAACGCGAAGCGGCCGTCGCCCCCGATCGTCGAGCCCCGCACGGTGGGCTTCGACGGCGCCGGCGTGGTCGAGAGCATCGGCGACGGCGTGCAGGGTCTCGTCGTGGGCGACCGCGTCGCCATCCGCGACACCAGGGGAACGTACTCCAGCCTCCTCGCCGTCCCCGCGGAGCATCTCGCACTCCTGCCCGACGGAGTCACCGCGGCGGAGGGCGCCGGCATCGGCATCCCCGCCGGCACGGCGTATCAGGCGCTCCGCTCGCTCGGCGTCTCCGACGGCGACGTGCTGCTCGTGCACGGCGGGTCCGGGTCGGTCGGCCAGGCGGTCGTGCAGTTCGCGGTCGCGTGGGGAGCGACGGTGGTCGCGACAGCCAGCCCCGCGCGTCACGACCTGCTACGCGAGCTCGGAGCGACGCCGGTCGCGTACGGCGACGGGCTGCTCGACCGCGTCCGCGAGGCCGCACCGCAGGGCGTCACGGTCGCCCTCGACTGCGCCGGCACCGACGAAGCGATCCAGACCTCTCTCGATCTGGTCTCCGACCGTGACCGCATCGCGACGATCGTCCGCGGTCCCGACGCCGCGGACTTCGGCATTCGCGCCTTCTCGGGCGGCGCACCGGAACCGCTCACCGAACAGGAACTGGCGTGGCGTGCCGAAGCCCTCGAGGCCACGATCGCCCTGCTGGACACCGGCGACTTCACGATCGAGATCGACCGCGAACTGCCGCTCGCCGAGGCGGCACAGGCCCACGAGCTCGTGGAGTCCGGTGCCGCATCCGGCAAGATCGTCCTGATCCCCTAGGGGTGGGAGGGCCCGGCGTCTGTCGGCGCGACGGCCCGCCCGATCGACAGCATGAGCCGGTTGGCCCAGTTGAAGAACGCCGCGCCGTGGATCACGTCGGCGATCTCGAGGTCGTCGAGACCCTCCGCCCGCAGTCGGGCGATCTCGTCGTCGCCGAACGCCGTCGGAGTGTCGGTGAGGGTGACGGATGCCGCGACGACGGCGTTCCACCGGGATCCGAGGTCGGCGCCCACACCCTCGTCCAGGAGCCGGTCCACGTCGTCCGGCCGGCGGCCGTGGTGGGCGGCGAATCGGGAATGCACCGAGGCGCAGAACACGCAGCCGTTGCGGCGGGACGCCGCGGTCGCCGCGAGTTCGCGCTCGGCGCGGGGAAGGCCCTCACGGGTGTTGTAGAAGATGTCCTTGTCGACGAGGGTTCGCGCCCTGAGCACCTCCGGGTCGCGGACGAGCAGCCGGAAGTAGTCGCTCTGGGCGCGACTCGCGTCGACGAGGCCGTCGTAGTGCCGGTCGGTGAGCTCCTCTTCGGGCAGCGGAGGCAGATGCGGCGTCCAGCCGACCTCGGCGCGGGTGAAGGAGTCGGGATGCGGCGCGGGATCGTGCAGCACGGCGACCGCGGTCTCGGGTGTCGTGGAGGAGGTCATGCGGCCGCCCCCGCCCTGGACAGGGCGCGCAGGCCGGTCACGACCCGCTGCTGGAAGGCGAGGAACGAGACCAGCTGCGAGAGGGTGACGACTCCGTCGGCCGTCCATCCCGCATCGAGCAGTCTCTGGATGTCGTCGCCCGAGGCCTCCCGCGGTCGCAGCACGAGCAGGTGGGTGTGCGCGAGAGCCGCGGCGAGACGCTCCCCCAGCACCTCGACGACCGCTGCGGACGGCGTGTACCGGTCGCCGTCGGTGTTCTCGCTCTGCAGGCCCGCCTCGGCGTACGACCCGAAGGGACCGCCCGTCGCCGCCGATGCGGCCTCGGCGAGCACGACCGGCGCCCGGTCCGGGTCGATGGCCAGCGCCCGGTCGGCGTAGAAGGTGCCCGTGGGGTCGGTGTCGCCCGCCAGTCGCGTCGCGAAAGCGGCGACGAGTTCGCGCTCGGCCTGCGAGGCGTGCTCGACGGAGACCGGCGCGAACAGCGCGTCGAAGCTCGCCTGCAACTGCTCCTTCGTGACGGGACGACGTCGTCGCAGCTCATCGAGCGCGGGCGTCACCCCCACGATCCGATCGACGATGTCGTGCGTCATGCATTCTCCCTGAGTGTGTCGGTGAAGGTGTCGGTTGGTGCGGGATGGAGGGCGTAGCCGAGCGCCGGCGCGACCTCCTGCGCGAACAGTTCGATCGAGCGGAGGACGTGCGGGTGCGGGGCGTCGACGGAGTGCACCTGGAACGCGATCTCGGTCGCCCGAGACAGCGTGGCATCGGCCGCGAGGGATTCGGCCACCTCCTCCGGGGTCCCGAGGTGCGTGTCGAGCGCCGCGATCAGGTCGTCGAGGTCGTCGCCCTGGATCGTCTGCCCCTGGCGACGGAATCCCTCTGCGGCGCGGCGCAGACCGACCTCGGCGAATCGCAGGGCGTCGGCGCGGTCGTCGGCGACGAAGACGGTGCGCGAGGCGGTGATCCGCGGGGCGGCGCCCGACGGCAGCGCGTCGAGGTAGGCGTCGATGATGGGGTCCTGCAGCGCCGCGAGCGGCGCGTGCGGAGCGTCGGTCGACCTCGGCTGAGTGCGCGACAGCAGCAGGCCGTGGCCGTGGATGCCGGCCCTGCGGCCGCCGGCGGCCGAGAAGGTCGCCTGCCAGATCCGGTCGCGCAGGTCTCCCGCATCCGGGTACAGCGTGTTGTCCGCGCCGATGTCGCGCCCGGAGAGTGCGTCGAGCAGCACGCCCAGCTTGCGATCGTAGGTCTGGGCCTTGTCGCGCACGTCCTCCCCGAAGGGGACGAACGACGACGGGGTGCCCCCGCTGCCGAGCCCGAGGTCGAGGCGTCCGTCGGCGAGCAGGTCGGCGACCACCGCATCCTCGGCGACGCGCACCGGGTCTTCGAGCGGCAGCGTGATCACCCCGGTGCCGAGGCGGATGCGGGTCGTGCGCGCCGCGAGATGCGCGAGGAACACGAGCGGCGACGGCAGCCCGCCCTCGGCCGCGCGGAAGTGATGCTGCGCGACCCAGGCTCGACCGATGCCGTGCAGCTCAGCGTGCCGGATCTGCTCTGCGGCGAGCGCGAACCGCTCCCCCGGCGCGGCGTCGTCGAGCAGCCGGGTGAAGAAGGCGAGGGTGGGGGCCGTCATGCGGGCTGCTCCGTTCGTCCTGGCACTGCGGCGAGCAGTTCCCTGGTGTAGTCGTGCTGCGGGTCGTGGAAGAGCTCCTCCGTCGGCCCCTCTTCGACGATGCGGCCGCGGCGCATGACCGAGACCGTGTGGCTGATGCGCCGCACCACGGCGAGGTCGTGCGAGATGAAGAGGTAGGTGAGACCGAGCTCGGCCTGCAACGAGGTGAGCAGTTCGAGGATGCGGGCCTGCACCGTGACGTCGAGCGCTGACACGGCTTCGTCGAGCACCACGATGTCGGGATCGATCGCGAGGGCACGCGCTATCGCCACGCGCTGCCGTTGCCCTCCGGAGAGCTCGCGCGGGGTTCGGCGCGCCACGTCGCTCGGCAGAGACACCCGGTCGATGAGGGCGAGTGCGCGATCGCGACGCTCTCCCCGCGACCCCACACGGAAGTTCTGCAAGGGCTCGGCGACGATGTCGACGATCTGCTGTCGGGGATCCAGCGACGCGAACGGGTTCTGGTAGACGAGCTGGATGCGGCGTCGGAGCGCGCGCAGGCGGGAGCCCGAGAGCCCCGTGACGTCGTCGCCGTCGATATCGACCGTCCCGGCATCCGGCTGGTGGAACCGCGTGATGAGGCGGGCGGTCGTCGTCTTCCCCGAGCCGGACTCGCCGACGAGGGCATGGGTCGTGCCGCGGCGGACGCGGAAGGAGACGTCGTCGACGGCGCGGAACCGCTCCCGTCCAGCGACGCGGAACTCCTTCACGAGCCCGGAGGCGGTGATGGCGAACGGGTTCTCGGCGGCGACCGCGGCGGCGTCACGGAGGAAGGGCGGCGCGTCGGGGCGCCGGAATCCGGTCGCGAATGCCGGGGCGTCGGCCAGCAGCTGCCTCGTGTATCCGTCGGTCGGCGCGGCGAGGACCTTCTCGCTGACTCCCTGTTCGACGACGCGACCGTCCTTGAGCACCACCAGGCGCTGCGCGCGGTCTGCCGCCACACCCAGATCGTGCGTGACGAGCAGGATGCTGGTGCCCTCCTCCCGACGCAGTTCGTCGAGCAGGTCGAGCACCCGGCGCTGCACCGTGGCGTCGAGGGCACTGGTCGGCTCGTCGGCGATGAGCAGCCTCGGGCGCAGTGCGATCGCCGTGGCGATGAGCACGCGCTGCCGCATGCCGCCCGACAGCTCATGCGGGTACTGCCGCGCCCGCAGGTCGGGATCGTCGATGCCGACCCGGTCGAGCAGTTCGATCACGCGGGCTCTTCGCTGACGGGCGTCGCGGTGCCCGTGCAGCTTCAGCACCTCGGCGACCTGGGCGCCGATGGGGCGCACCGGATCGAGTGAGGTCACCGGGTCCTGCGGCACGAGTCCGATCTCGGGACCGCGGATGCCGCGCAGCGCGCGATCCGTCCATCCGGAGATGTCGAGGTCGCCCAGGCGCACGGTGCCGGTCTCGACGCGTCCGCCGGCGGGCAGCAGTCCGAGCAGGGCGTGCGCGGTCGTGGACTTGCCCGACCCCGATTCGCCGACGAGGGCGAGCGTCTCCCCCTCCGCGATCTCGAAGGAGACGCCGTGCACGACCTCGCGCCGACCGGCGCGGGTCTCGTACGAGACGTGGAGGTCGTCGACGGCGAGGACGGGCGCCCCGGGGGCTGCGGGAGACGAGCATGCCGCGGTCATGCCCTGTTCCTTCCGATGCGGTGCGAGATGCGGTTGGCGCTGAGCACCACCGCGACGACGACGAGACCGGGCAGCGCCGTCAGCCACCACGCCGTGCCGATGTAGTTGCGCCCCTCGGCGATGAGCAGCCCCCACTCCGGCGTGGGCGGCGGGGCGCCGTAGCCGAGGAACCCGAGTGTCGAGATCGCGAGGATCGCGGTTCCGAACTGCAGAGCGGCCAGCGCCACGATCGGCGTGAGCGAGTTCGGGAGCACGTGGCGACGCAGCACCGTGAAGAACGTGCCGCCGCTGCCGTAGGCCGCCTCGACGTATTCGGAGCGCCGCACCCTGGCCACCTCCGCGCGCATGAGCCTCGCGAACGCGGCGACGCTGCCGAGACCGACCGCGATCGCGGCGTTCACGGTGCCGAATCCGAGCAGGATGATGACCGACAGCGACAGCAGGAGGCCGGGGATCGCGAGCAGCACGTCGACGACCCTCATGAGGATGTCGTCGACGACTCCGCCCACGGCGCCGGCGATCGCGCCGAGGAGCGTGCCGAGCGCGAGGCCGACGGTGACGGCGATGAGCGCCCCGGACAGTGAATGGACCGCGCCGTGCACGACCCGGCCGAACAGGTCGCGGCCGAGCGTGTCGGTGCCGAACCAGTGGGCGCCGCTCGGCGGCAGCAGCTTGTCCGCGGGGGTGCCGGTGAGCGGATCCCCCGGGGCGAACACGCCTGGTATGACGGCCCAGAGCACGGCCAGCGCCACGACGGCGACCGCGAGGAACAGTCCCCACGGCAGGCGGCGGATGCTCCTCCGGCGGGGTGCGGCGGCTGCGGGGGGCTGCGGCGGTTCCGGCGCTGTCTCGACGTCGGAGGCCGCGGCGATGGCGGTGACGGTCATGCGGAGGCTCCTGCCTTCGAGAGGGCGCGCTGCCGAGGGTCGATGACCGGGGTGACGAGATCGACCGCGAAGCTGATGAGCACGAAGCCGAGAGCCGACAGCAGCACCACCCCCTGCAGCACCGGGATGTCCTGGTTCGAGACCGCCTGCTCGGTGAGCCGGCCGATACCGGTGCGGCCGAACACGGTCTCGGTCACGACCGCACCGCCCACGAGCTCGCCGAACAGCACGCCGGCGATCGTCAGTGTGGGGAGCGCGGCGTTGCGAGCCACCGAACGGGTCAGCACCCAGGACGGCGGGGCGCCCTTGGCGCGGACGACCGTGATGAAGGGCTGCGCCTGCACCTGGTCGATCGCCCGCACGAGCACCTGCGCGAGGGGCGCCGAGATGGGCACGGCGAGCGTGAGCACCGGCAGGACCAGTCCGCTGACGGGGTCGGCGCCGACGATCGGTACCCAGCCGAGGCCGAATGAGAACACCTGGATGAGCAGGATGCCGAGCCAGAAGACCGGCACGGCCACGAACAGCCCGGGGACCTGCCGCAGGCCGGTGCGCAGCCAGCCGAACGGCGCGAGCGACGACAGCCAGGCGACGAGCACCGCGATCACGAGGGCCACCACGAGTCCGAGCGCGGCCAGCAGCAGTGTCGAGGGGATCGCGTCGGCGAGCATCGTGAGCACCGGGGTGCCGAACTGCGTCGAGAATCCGAAGTCCCCCGCGAGGAATCCGAGCCCGGCGTGCAGGTACTGCTCCCACCACGGAAGGTCGGCGCCGTAGGTCGCGCGGATGCTGTCGAGCTGATCGGGTGAGAGCCCCAGGCTCGGATCCGAGAACTTGATGAGGATGGCGTCGCCCGGCAGCAGCTGCAGCAGGAAGAAGGTGGCCGTGAAGGCCGCGATCAGCACGATCGCGGCCTGCCCGGCTCGTCGGAGGACGAAGGTCATCTCGTTCCGATCAGTGCTCGGCGAGCCAGACGCCCGAGAAGGTGGGGCGTCCGACCGACTCGAAATCGACGCCGTGCACGTAGGTGGCCGCGCCGTAGACCTGCGGCTCCTCGAACAGCGGGATGACGTACGCCTGCTCGGCGATGTAGTCCTGCACGGCCTGCGACGCGGCGACGCGCTTCTCGGCATCCGGCTCGGAGGCGACCGTCTGCAGCAGCGCGTCGAGCTCGCTGTCGTTCGAGATGAGGGCGTCGCGGTTCTTCGTGAAGTACTGGCTCTTGATCACGTCGAGGTCGGCGCGTCCGACCATCGAGTGGTAGAACCCCGTCTTGAGCGGGTCGCGGGTGTCGGCGGCGTACGACCCGGCGTCCGCGGGCTTGACGGTCAGCTCGACGCCGACCTTCTCGAGCTGCTGCGCGACGAGCTCGAGCGTCTGCTTCGACAGCGGCTGCGGTCCGGCCTCGTACACCGTGATCGCCAGGCGCTGCCCGTCCTTCTCGCGGATCCCGTCGGAGCCGGGCTCCCACCCTGCCTCGTCGAGCAGCTTCTCGGCCTTGTCCGGGTCGTACTCGTAGTGCGCGGACTCGTCCTTGTACCCGAGGGCCTGCGACGACAGCACAGAGGTCGCGACCGGGTAGTTCTCGGTGAACAGGGTGTCGACGACCTCCTGCGCGTCGACCGCCGCCACGAGAGCCTGGCGCACCTGCAGATCGGCGAGCAGCGGATTCTGCGGGCGCAGCGAGATCGAGTTGTTCACACCGCGGGTCTGCGGCGCGTAGAGCGTGAAGTCGGCGCTCTCGACGCGGTCCTCGTCGAACGCCTGCACGTAGCGGACGTAATCGGCCTGTCCGGCGAGCAGCGACCCGATGCGCACCGAGTCCTCGGGGGTCACGATGAGGTGCACGGCGTCGACGTACGGGCGTCCCTGGTTCTCGGCGCTCTCGGGGGCCCAGGCGTAGTCCTCGCGCGCCTCGAGGGTCAGCTCGGTGCCGAGCTTCTCATCGGTGATCGTGAAGGGGCCGGCACCGATGATCTCCTCGGCGTTGCCCGCCCCGAAGTCCTCGATCGTGCCGTCGAGAGTCGCGGGCGACAGCAGCCCCGAGTTGATGGTCGACGTCGCCTGCAGGAAGCCCGGCGACGGCGCGGTGAAGCGGAACGTCACGGTCCGGTCGTCGACGACCTCGCTGGAGGCGTAGTTGTTGATGGCTTCGGACACGGTGAGCCCGCGGTCCGCGTCGCCGAGTCCGTAGGTGTCGAAGTTCTTCGCCACGGCGGCCGCATCCAGCGGGGTGCCGTCGGAGAACGTCACGTCGGGGCGGAGCGTGAAGGTGTACTCCGTCGCGTCGTCGTTCACGGTCCACTCGGATGCGATCCACGGCTCGATCTCGAGCGTCTCCGGGTTCTGCCAGGTGAGGCGCGCGGTGATGTTGTTGACGAGGCCGCCGTTGGGGTAGAAGCCGGCCTGCGGCGGATACAGGTTGGTGTACGTCTGGTGCTCGAGGTAGGTGAGCGTGCCTCCGGTGACGGGATCCCCCGTCTCGGAGGTCGCGCCGCTCGGCGCGGGCGACGAGGCGCACGCGGCGAGCCCTGCGGCGAGGACGAGCGGGAGCGCGACGGCGGCGATCCGGGTGAGACGGCGGTTCATGGGTGTCCTCCAGGAGGGATGCTGTGGTTTCGGGTGGGTGCGAGGTCGTTCGGGTGGGTGCGAGGTGTGGATCACGCTAGGGACTGCGGCGCCGGCGGGGCGACACGGATGTCACGGGCCGACGCGACCTGTCACGGAGCGTCATGTCTCGTCACGGGGCGCAATCCGGTGAGACGGTCGCGCAGCGTCGACGTCTCGACGCCGTCGCCGCGTCCGAGCAGTCCACGGCGGCGCAGCTCGGGGGCTGCCAGGCGCGTGAACGCCTGGAACTGCGCGGGTTGGAACGCCGAGAGCACGTTGAACCCGTCTGCGGCACCCGCGTCGCGCCAGGCCTCGAAGTGATCGGCGATCGTCGACGCGTCGCCGACCACGAAGGCCGCCGGCACGGCATGCGCTGCCACGAGATGACGCCAGCGGAGGATGCCGTCGCCGGCGCCGCCCGATCGACCGCCGACTCTCAGACCGGCGATCCGCGCGACCCGTTCGATCAGCGCATCCCCCGCCGCTCCGAGTCGGTGCGCCTCGTCGGCGCTCACCGCGCTGTCGAACGCCGCAGCCCGCAGCGGGTCGTCGGCGTCGACGCCGAGAGCGTCGGCGAGGGCGTCGACCGAGCGGTTCGCGGGGAAGGCCGTGCGCCCGGCGTGGGCGTCGTCGGCGAGGGGCACGAGAGCCAGCAGCCGCTCGACGATGCGGTGCGCGTCGGCATCCGTGTCCGCGACGACGGGGAGCACGGGTGCGATGACCTTCAGAGTCTCCGGCTCGCGGCCGCACCGCTCGGCGATCTCGCGGAGCGCGTGACGGGTGGCGACCGCATCGTCCCGCTGCGGAGCGGCGATCAGCGCGAGGTCGGCCTCGGTCGCGGCGAGCGCGCGCGACCGAGGGGAGGTCCCGGCGTGCACGATCGGGATGCGCCCCTGCGGCGGCCTGGCGACGTTCAGCGGTCCGGTCACCCGTACCTGCCGGCCGTCCAGATCGGTCGCGCGCAGCCCGTCGGGGTCGATGAGGACGCCGCGCTCGGCATCCGCGATCCAGGCGTCTTCGCTCCACGAGTCCCAGAGTCCGCGCAGCGCGGCGACGAACTCCTCCGCGCGGTCGTAGCGGGACTCGTTGTCGGCGTGCGCGTCGCGACCGTGGTTGCCCGCGGCTCGGGGCTCCGCCCCGGTGACGAGGTTGATGCCCGCTCGCCCGCCGGTGAGCACGTCGAGCGACGCGAGCGAGCGCGCGGTCGCGTACGGATCCGCGTACGTGGTGTTCACGGTCGCGATGAGGCCGATGCGCGAGGTGACGCCGGCCAGGAAGAGCACCGCGCTGACCGGGTCGATGCGCGCGAGCAGATAGGGGTCGCGGAACTCGAGGTCGGGCCCGGTGGCGAGCCAGTCGCCGAAGAAGAGGTAGTCGAGACCCGCGTCCTCGCCCTCCCGTGCGACGAGTCGCAGGATCTCGGCGTCCGTCTGCGGGGTCCGGTGGGCTCCGGGATAACGCCAGCCGGAGGGGTACGCGCCGAGCGTGCGCACCATGGCGCCGACGATGAGGGGTTCGGTCATGCCCCGAAAGTAGGAGCGCGCCGCGCGCGCGGCCAAGGAGGAGGAAGCGCGACGACACGGGGCGCAACACGACGACACATCTCCGCGCGCGTCCCCACCCTCTACGCTGAGAACATGACTGGACTTCGTTGGGGAATCCTCGCGACCGGCGGCATCGCCTCCGCCTTCGCATCCGACCTGCGCACCGCCGGACTCGATCTCGTCGCCGTGGGCTCTCGTTCGCAGGAATCGGCGGATGCGTTCGCCTCCCGCTTCGACATCGCGCACGCGCACCCGTCGTACGAGGCCCTCGTCGCCGATCCCGACGTCGACATCGTCTACGTCTCGACGCCGCACCCGATGCATCACGAGAACGCGAAGCTCGCGCTCGAGGCGGGCAAGCACGTGCTCGTCGAGAAGGCGTTCACGCTCAACCGGCAGGAGGCCGAGGACCTGCAGCGTCTCGCGGCCGAGCGCGGGCTGCTCGTCATGGAGGCCATGTGGACCCGCTACCTGCCGCACATGGTGCGCATCCGCGAGATCATCGAGGCCGGCACGCTGGGCGAGATCCGCGCCGTCACCGCCGACCACACCCAGAAGCTCCCGACCGATCCCGCGCACCGTCTGAACGCGCTCGAGCTCGGCGGCGGCGCCCTGCTCGACCTGGGCATCTACCCGATCTCGTTCATCTGGGACGTGCTGGGCGCACCGACGACCGTCACCGCCGTCGGCCGCCTCGTCGAGACCGGCGCCGACGCCGAGGTCGCCACGATCATGACCCACGAGGGCGGCGCGATCTCGACGAGCCTGTCGTCGTCGCGTGCCGCGGGGCCGAACACGGCGAGCATCGTCGGCACCGACGCACGGATCGACATCGACGAGGTCTGGTACACCCCCACCACGTTCCGTGTGATCCTGCCCGACGGCACCGTGGCCGAGGAATACGCCTCCGACGTCGCAGGTCGCGGCATGGAGTACCAGGCCATGGCAGCCGAGCGCCTCGTGCGTGACGGCATCATCGAGGGCGATATCCTGCCCATCGCGGAGAGCGTCGCGATCATGGGCACGCTCGACGAGATCCGCGCGCAGATCGGGGTGCGCTACCCGAGGGAAGGGGCGACCAATGGCTGAGGCCACCGACGCCCGCGTGGCGGTCTACCTGGACTTCGACAACATCGTCATCTCCTGGTACGACCGCGTGCACGGGCGCAATGCGTACGGCAAGGACCGTCAGCGCATCGCGGAGAACCCCGACGATCCAGACGTCGCCGAGCGCCTCGCGCGCGCGATGATCGAGGTCGGCGCGATCATCGACTACGCCGCGTCGTTCGGAACCCTCGTGCTGACCCGCGCCTACGCCGACTGGTCGTCGCCGGTCAACGCCGAGTACCGCTCGCAGCTCGTCGCGCGCGCGGTCGACCTCGTGCAGCTGTTTCCCGCGGCCGCGTACGCGAAGAACGGCGCCGACATCCGGCTGGCCGTGGATGCCGTGGAGGACATGTTCCGCCTCCCCGACCTCACCCACGTCGTGATCGTCGCGGGCGACAGCGACTACGTGCCGCTCGCGCAGCGGTGCAAGCGGCTGGGTCGCTACGTGATCGGCGTGGGAGTGGCCGGGTCGACGGCCAAGTCGCTCGCCGCCGCGTGCGACGAGTTCGAAGCCTACGACTCGCTGCCGGGCGTCGTCCGCCCGTCGAAGGCCCCCACCGTGCCCGAGCTGCCGGAGACGGTCTCGGAGCCGACCGTCGAGCCGGCGGCCAAGACGAAATCGCGGCAGCCGGCGAAGGCCGCGAAGCAGAAGGCGGCCGCAGCCCCGGCCAAGGTCGACGAGAAGGACGAGGCGACGGAGCTGCTGCAGCGCGCCCTGCGCCTCGGCCACGACAAGGCGGACGCCGACGAGTGGCTGCACAGCTCCGCCGTGAAGACGCATATGCGTCGCATGGACCCGTCGTTCAGCGAGAAGGCGCTCGGCTACCGCTCCTTCTCCGACTTCCTGAAGTCGCGCGGCGACATCGCCGAACTGGAGGAGACGGGCCACGAGCGGCTCGTGCGTCTGCGCGAGCCGTGAGCGTCGACCACCCTCCCGCTGCCTCGCTAGGCTGAGGGCGTGACCGCGCAGGACGCCTCGACCTCTCCGTACGAACGGGCTCTGGGCGCCCGGATCTCCGAGCTCCACCCGAAGACCGCCTGGTACTTCCGCACGATTCCGCCCGGGCACGTGGGCGTCGGGACCGGGGTGTTCACGACCGCCGGGTCGCGGTACCGGTGGCTGCGGCCGATGTTCCGGATCGCCGAAGCCCTCGGTGTCGCCTTCGCGGGCTGGGAACGCGACGTGCCGTTCCGCATCGAGAACCGCACCGTCGACGGCCGCGCCCTCGCGATCCGGTGGTTCGAACTGCCCGGTCGCGCCTGGGTCATGCCGGATGCCGTGGAGCTGACCGCCGGCGGCGTCCTCCGCAACGAGATCGGTCCGCACCGCACGGTCGTGACCACCTTCGACATCGACGTGCGCGACGAGGCCGTCGTGCTGACGATCCGACGTGTCGGGCTGCGCCTCGGTCCCCTGCGCTTCTCCGTCCCGGGGTTCCTCAGCCCGCGCATCGGACTCGTGGAGCGCTGGGACGAGGAGCGCGAGCGCCACCATGTCTCGATGACCATCGACGCCCCGGTGCTGGGGCGCGTGTACGAGTACATCGGCTTCTTCGAGTACGCGATCGAGAGCGAGACCCCGTGACGTCACCCGCCCCCTCCGCCACCGGCCGTGTCGTGATCGGCGGCTCCACCGGATTCATGGGTCGCCACCTCGTGTCGCGCTTCCAGGCGGCGGGCCGCGAGGTCGTGACCGTCTCACGATCGGGGGCGGACCTCCGGTGGGACGATCAGCACGGGATCGATGCCGCCGTCGACGGTGCGACCCTGGTCATCGGCCTCGCCGGCAAGAGCGTGAACTGCCGGTACACCCCCGAGAACCGCGCGGCGATCTTCCGCTCGCGGCTCGACACCACGGCCGCCCTGTCGGGGGCGATCGCCCGGGCGGCCGAGCCCCCTGCGCTGTGGGTGAACTCGTCGACCGCCACGATCTACCGGCACGCGGAGGACCGCCCGATGACGGAGTCCACGGGTGAGATCGGCTCCGGCTTCTCGGTCGAGGTGGCGAAGGCCTGGGAGCGGGCGCTGTTCGCGGAGGAGCTGCCGGGCACGCGACGCGTCGCCCTGCGCAGCGCGATCGTGCTCGGGCACGGCGGGGTGCTCGGTCCGCTGAAGAACCTCGCCCGCCTCGGCATGGGCGGCGCCCAGTGGGACGGACGGTGGCCGATCGGTCGCGCCCGACGCGCGGCCGGCACGGGGCACGAGTTCGGAGCGCGTCGCGGACGCCAGCGCTTCAGCTGGGTGCACGTGGACGACGTCGCCCGCATCATCGACTTCCTCGAGCAGACCCCGTCGCTCGACGGCCCGGTCAACGCCGCCGCCCCGAACCCTGTCGACAACACGACGTTCATGGCGACCGTCCGCCGGGTGCTGGGCGTGCCGTTCGGCCCGCCCATGCCGCGCTGGATGCTGGAGCTCGGCGCGATCGGCATCCGCACCGAGACGGAGCTCATCCTCAAGAGCAGGTGGGTGGTGCCCGAGAAGCTCGAGGCGGCGGGTTTCGCGTTCTCGTACCCGACCCTGGAACCGGCGATCAGGGAGTCGTTCGACGCCCCGGCAGGCCGCGCCTAGCCCGCAGCGGTCTCCGACCCCGATGCGTTCTCGCCGCTGTCGCGACGATGCTTCTCGATCTCGGCACGCAGCCGCCACTCCTCGATCTCGCGGTCGAGATCGGCGATCTGCTCCTCGGTGGACCGGGTGTCGACGGGGACAGCCGGCATCGGGTCGGCCCGCCGGGGCGCGGACGGCGTCGCGGCCGCCCGCATGCGCGGGATGCGCAGCCCCGCCTCCGAGTACTCACGACCGATCGCGAACCACAGCAGACTGCCGATGAGGGGCAGCAGGATCACGATGATGATCCACGCCATCTTCGGCAGGAACCGCACCTGCGAGTCCTCGCGCCGGATGATGTCGACCAGCGCACCGACCATCAGGGCGATGACGAGGAGCGAGAACAGGAACGGCATGTGTTCAGGGTAGACGACCGGGGCGCGCCGCGCGCGGGCTAGGGCAGCACGTGCCCCGCGGCACGGAACAGCTCGTACCATTCGGCTCGCGTGAGCGCGACGTCGGCGCCGGCCGCGGCATCCCGCACGCGCTGCGGCGTCGTGGTGCCGAGCACCACCTGCATCTTGGCCGGGTGCCGGGTGATCCAGGCCGTCGCGATCGCGATGGGCTCGACACCGTACGCCGCCGCGAGGCGGTCGATCACGGCGTTGAGCTCGGCGTACTCGGGATCGCCCAGGAAGACCCCGGTAAAGAACCCGCCCTGGAACGGCGACCAGGCCTGGATCGTGATGCCGTTGATCCGGCAGTACTCGACGATGCCGCCGCCGTCGCGGACGACGCTCTGCTCCTCCCCCGCCATGTTCGCGGCGACGGGCTGGGCGATGATCGGCGCGTGCGTGATCGACAGCTGCAGCTGGTTCGCGACCAGCGGCTGCGAGACCGCGGTGCGCAGCAGGTCGATCTGCCGCGGGGTGTGGTTCGAGACGCCGAAGGCGCGCACCTTGCCCGACGACTCGAGCTCGTCGAAAGCCCTGGCGACCTCGTCGGGCTCGACGAGGGCATCGGGGCGGTGCAGCAGCAGCACATCGATGCGGTCGGTGCCCAGAGCAGCGAGCGATCCGTCCACCTGCTGCACGATGTGCTCGTACGAGAAGTCGAACATGCCCTGCTTCGGCACGATGCCGCACTTCGTCTGCAGCACGATCTCGTCGCGCTCCGACGGACTCAAACCGAGGGCCGAGGCGAAGCGCTCCTCGCAGAAGTGCATGCTCCCGCCGTAGATGTCGGCGTGGTCGAAGAAGTCGATGCCCGAGCCGCGCGCGGCGTCGTACAGCTCCCGGATCTGCGCGTCGCTCTTGTCGTTGATGCGCATCATCCCGGCGACGACGGCGGGGGCGGTGGACTGTCCGAGGGGTACGGTCTTCATGCGTCAACGCTAGCGCGGCGGGGCGCGCCGCGCACGGGCGCGCAGTCGACCGGTCAGTCGGCGGGCGCAGACGGCGTGAGACGCGCGGGCGAGACGTCGAGGGCGTCGGCGACCGCCGCGAGCTCGGCGACGGTGAGGTCGCGCCGGCCCGCCAGCGACGCCGCGACCACCCGCTCATCAAGCCCCGCGCGGTCCGCGAGCCAGACCGCGTCACGCCCCCTTCTCCCCAGCTCCGAGAGGACGGCGGATGCCACCAGACGTCGAACTTCTGTCGTCACCCGTCGACAGTACCGCCGCATATGGGGCGTCCACAACGCTCGACGCACCGATATGACGGCATCCTGGCGTCAGGCCGGTGCTATCGTGACTCGCGTGAAGACACCGGCCGAGTCGTTCAATGCCGCCGTCGGGCGCCAGCTCCGCGCCGAGATCGCGGCCGCGGGAAGCAGCATCGCCGCGATGGCGCGGGAGATCGGGTTCGCGCGCAGCGCGCTCGACAACTACGTCACGGGCAAGCGCGCCATCCCCGTCCCCGTCGTGTACGCGGTCGGCGCGGCGCTCGGAGTCGCACCCCACGTCATCCTGTCCCGCGCAGAGGAACGGCTCGGCGCGGAGGGCGACCGTCATGCTCCCGTGATCCCGTTCCCCTCGCGCCCCGATGTCCCCGGCCGCCGGCAGAATGACGCAGAGGTCGCATTCGACTCGCCCCTCCCCCACGACGCCGACACCGACGACCTGTACGACTGACCCCCACGACGAGAGGAGCCCCGTGGACCAGCTCCTGCGACTCGTCGAGACTCACGGCCTGCGCGTCATCGAGCACCCTGGGCGCTCCTGTGGCGGGTACGATCCGCGTTCGGCCACCATCCGGATCGCCCCGGGCATGAGCGCGCGCACGACGCGCAGCGTCATCGCTCACGAGCTCGGCCACGCCGTCCTCGGTCACGAGTACACGCCGGATCCCACCGAGCGCGACCGGCAGGAACGGAGCGCCGACGAATGGGCGGCGCGCCTGCTCATCACCCCGACCGCCTACGCCGAGGCCGAAGCCGCCCGCGACGGGCACGCCGCGAGCATCGCGTTCGACCTCGGAGTCACCGTCGACCTCGTTCTCGCGTATCGCCGCCTGCTCCGCCGGGTCGGCGACGTCACCTACGTCGAACCGCGCCTCGGGCGCGGGCAGTGGACGCATCGCGCCGTCTCCGCGTGACGGAGGGACCCCTCGTCGCTGATTGAATGGCGGTATGACGTTCACCACCTCACCCGCACCCGTCACGCTCATCGGCCGCCTCGTCGAGCTGCGTCCGCTCGAGCGATCGCACCACGACGGGCTCCTCGACGCGCTGACCGAAGGCGACCTCTGGAAGCGCGCGTGGTACACGTCCATCCCCTCCCCCGAGGGCCTCTCGGCCGAGATCGACCGCCGTCTCGGTCTGCTCGAGACCGGCGAGATGATCCCGTTCACCGCGTTCGACGCCGCGGGCAGGACACTCGGACTCACGTCCTTCTACGACATCGTCGCCGACGTGCCGCGACTGCACATCGGGTACACGTGGAACCGGCCGTCCGCCCACGGCACGGGCACGAACGCCGAATCCAAGCTGCTCCTGCTCCGCCACGCCTTCGAGGACCTGGGGGTGTTCCGCGTCGGCCTCACCACGCAGTGGGTGAACTTCCAGTCCCGCGCGGCGATCGAGCGCCTCGGCGCGAAGCAGGACGGCGTGATGCGCGCGATGAGCCGCTACCGCAACGGGGCGCTGCGCGACAGCGTCGAGTACTCGATCATCGATCCGGAGTGGCCGGCCGTGCGGGCGAACCTGGAGGCGAGACTCGCCGCCAGGGTCTGATCACTCGGTCGCGTTGCCCGACCAGTTGTCGTCGCGACGCGTGGCGGATCCCCGCTGACGCATCACGAACGCGAGCGACAGGCAGATGATGAGGATGCCGGCTGCGAAGACGACCCCCTGGAACTCCGGGAGCACCTGCGCGAGGCCCAGGAGCCAGATCCCTCCGAGGAAGAGGACCAGGAAGAAGATGAAGCTGAGGATCACGGGGTCTCCTGTCGTTGCGGCCGTCATCCAGGATACCGTCGCGCGCGCACTCCGCCCGCCGCATCCCGATCGACACCGTTCCTAGCGCACGTCCGGAGGCTTCGGAACCCCCTTGGCCGAGCACCGGGCGAGTGGTTTCGTGCAGGCCATGAGCACACACACCACGGCCATCGCCATCTCCTGCACGCTGAAGCCGTCGCCGTCGGAGTCGAGCTCCGACCTGCTCGCGTCGCAGATCCTCGCGGCCCTCTCCGAGCACGGCGTCGACGGGCAGCTCGTCCGAGCCGTCGACCACACCCTCAGCCCGGGCGTCGAGGCCGACATGGGCGGCGACGACGAATGGCCCGAGCTCCGCCGCAAGGTGCTCGACGCCGACATCCTCGTCTTCGTGACGCCGACGTGGATGGGTCAGCACTCGAGCGTCGCGCAACGGGTGCTCGAGCGCCTCGACGCCGAGCTCAGCGAGACGGATGACGAGGGCCGGCCGATCCTGTTCGACAAGGTCGCGATCGCGGGCATCGTCGGCAACGAGGACGGCGCACACCACATCGCCGCCATCCTGTTCCAGGGCCTCAACGACGTCGGCTACACGATCGCCGCGCAGGGGTCTGTGTACTGGAACGGCGAAGCCATGCAGGGCGTGGATTACAAGGACCTGTCCGAGACCCCGGAGGAGGTCGCGTCGGCCACGGCGACCGCGGCCCGCAACGCCGCACACCTGGCGTCGGCGCTGAAGGAGCAGGGCTTCCCGGCCGAATAGGCGTCAGGCGGGGGTGGCCTCCGTGGCCTCGATGCGGCCCCAGTCATCGATCACGAGCTCGCCCGAGGCGTTGAGCGCGTGCATGACCTCTTCGACACGGCGCTTCTCGATGTGCTGCGGCTCGGAGGCCGTGAAGAGGAACTGCAGCGGGATTGCGGGATGGATCCACACCGTCACCCGCCCGGGGTCTCCGCCCTCGGCCGGGCGCCACGTCATCATGAAGCTCTCCTGCCGCCGCAGCTTCGTCCCGACGATGACCTTCAGGACCGCGAGCGTCTCATCGTCGATGCGGATCGGCTCGGAGGTGCCGTCATATCGCAGTCTTCCCATGAGTGAACCGTACCCCGGTGGGGCACCGTCCGCGTACTCCCGTGTCAGGGAGCACAGCGGAACCTCACGGCCCCGTGGCGGCGCGAGCGACCCGCATGGCGTGCGTCTGCCATGATCCTCCCCCGGGGAGCCCCTGTACACCCCCTCTGCGGCGGCACGGCGTCGTGCGAGCGTGGACGGTCCGACATCGAGGAGGCAGCACCGATGGGACGATTCACGTACGACGGCGGACCGAGGGTGGAGATCGAGGATCGTGCGCTCACGCACCTGCAGCTCGTGATGACGGCGAAGCTGCGGCGCGGTGAGTCGTTCCCGTTCAGCTGGCGCGAGGACGCGAGCGTCGGCGGCGGACGCACCACGGTCTGGGTGCATCCGGCGAGCTCACTCGTGTTCAAGTTCTTCGGGAGCCGCGCCCCCGAGCTCAACAAGCACTGGATGCGGGACCTCGCCGTGACGGCGGCGCAGCCTGCCGGCCTGTACCTCACCCCCGAGCCCCTGCGCGGCGATCCGACCTGGGGGAACGAGGAGAACCCGTTGCTCGTCTGACCGCAGTAGCGTTGAGCCATGAGCGCTCCCGTCGATCCGACAGTCACGTCCGCCTGGTCCGAGCTCCGCGCGCTGCGCGAGTCCTTCTCGCCCGATCTCCGCGGCTGGTTCGCGGAGGATCCGGCCCGCGCAGATCGATTCTCCTTCCCGCTCGCGGACCTGCACGTCGACCTGTCGAAGAACCTCATCACCGACGACGTGCTGGCGGCTCTGCTGCGGCTCGCCGAGGAGACCGGCGTCGCCGACCGGTACGCTGCGATGCTCTCCGGGGCGCACCTCAACACGTCTGAGGATCGCGCCGTGCTGCACACCGCGCTCCGGCGTCCCTCCGGAGCCGAGCCGGCGCTGATCGTCGACGGGCAGGACGTCGACGCCGATGTCCAGTCGGTCCTGGAGGCGCTTTCCGCGTTCGCCACGCGCGTGCGCGCGGGCGAGTGGCTCGGCGTCACGGGGAAGAGGGTCACCCACGTCGTCAACATCGGCATCGGCGGGTCGGATCTCGGCCCGGTCATGGTCTACGAGGCCCTGAAGCCCTACGCCGACGCCGGCATCGAGGCGCGGTTCGTCTCGAACATCGACCCGACGGACCTGGCGCAGAAGACCGCCGACCTCGACCCGGAGACGACGCTGTTCATCGTGGCGTCGAAGACGTTCACGACGCTCGAGACACTCACGAACGCACGCCTGGCGCGCCAGTGGCTGTGGAGCGGGCTCGCGGCATCCGGCGCCATCGCCGATTCCGATGACGCGCGCACCGACGCCGTGGCGCACCACTTCGTGGCCGTGTCGACGGCGCTCGACAAGGTCGCCGACTTCGGTATCGACCCGGTCAACGCCTTCGGCTTCTGGGACTGGGTGGGCGGCCGCTACTCGGTCGACTCCGCGATCGGCCTCTCCCTCGCCGTCGTACTGGGCCCCGACGTGTTCCGCGACCTGCTGGCCGGTTTCCACTCCGTCGACGAGCACGTGCGCACCACCCCGCTCGAGCGCAACGTGCCGGTGCTGATGGGCCTGCTCAACGTCTGGTACAACAACTTCCATGGGGCGCAGTCGCACGCGGTGCTCCCCTACGCGCAGCAGCTGAACCGGTTCCCCGCGTACCTGCAGCAGCTCACGATGGAATCCAACGGCAAGTCCGTGCGCTGGGACGGCTCCTCCGTCACCACCGACACCGGCGAGGTGTTCTGGGGCGAGCCGGGCACGAACGGGCAGCACGCGTTCTACCAGCTCATCCACCAGGGCACCCGGCTCATCCCCGCCGACTTCATCGCGTTCGTGAACCCCGCGTATCCGCTGAGCGACGGTGCACAGGACGTGCACGAGCTGTTCCTCGCGAACTTCCTCGCCCAGACCAAGGCCCTCGCGTTCGGCAAGACGGCCGCCGAGGTCGAAGCCGAGGGCACGACGGGCGCGCTCGTCTCGGCGCGGACCTTCGCGGGCAACCGCCCCACGACGTCGATCTTCGCGCCGGCGCTCACGCCGCAGGTGCTGGGGCAGCTCATCGCGCTGTACGAGCACATCACTTTCACGCAGGGCACGATCTGGGGCATCAACTCCTTCGACCAGTGGGGCGTCGAGCTCGGCAAGCAGCTGGCGATGCAGATCGCCCCCGCCATCGGCGGAGACGAGGATGCCGTGGCCGCACAGGACCCGTCGACGAAGGCGCTCCTGCAGTACTACCGCACGCACCGGAGCTGAAGACCGCAGCGCCGTCAGGGGTGCCGTCGCACGAGGAACGGCCCCCGGACGGTCGCCGCGTCGACGACGCGCCCGTTCTGGACGACGTGGACGAGCCCGGCGGCGGCGAGTCGGCGGGCGGCGCGGCGCGCGGGCTCTCGCAGTGCGCGACCCGCGTCTCCGCCGACCGCGCGCCCAGCATCCGACGGGTCGACCGCCGCCTTCGGAGCGCTCTGTGCGAGCAGGTCGAGGATCGCCCCCTCGAGTGCGCGGTCCTGCGGCGTGACCTTCCGCGACCGGCACGCGGCAGAGCAGTACCTGACCTCGTTCCAGACGTCGGCCCACGCCGCACGCCACCGCATCTCGCGACCGCAGGACGCGCAGATCTTCGTCTGATCCTGTTCGCGCACCCTGCTCAGCGTACGCGCGCGGTCGGACGCCGGCATCCCGTCGTACGCTGGTGCCATGCATGACGTGGTCGTGATCGGGGCGGGACTCGCGGGACTGCGCTGCGCGGGGCTGCTCGCAGAACGAGGGCTCGACGTGGTCGTGATCGAGGCGGGCGACACCGTCGGCGGACGGCAGCGCACCGACCTCGTCGACGGCTTCCGACTGGATCGCGGATTCCAGGTGCTCAACCCGGCATACCCGGCGCTTCGACGAAGCATCGACCTGGACGCACTGGCGATGGGCAGCTTCCCCGTCGGCGTGCGCGTGCGCACCGACGACGGGGTCGCCGAGCTGCGGCATCCGGTGCGGCATCCGCTCTCGATCCCGGCCACGCTGCGCAGCGGCCTGGTGAGCGGGTCGGATGCTGTCGCGCTGGCGCGCTGGGCGGCACCCGCGCTCGTGCTCCCTCTCTCGCGCCTCGCGGACGGCGACGTCTCCCTCAGCGACGGCTGGGATGCCGCGGGACTGCGTGGCCCTCTGCGCACCGCCGTGCTCGAATCGTTCCTCGCTGGCGTGCTGGCGGAGGATCGCGGTGCGACGTCGAACGCGTTCGCCCAGCTGCTCGTGCGGTACTTCGCTCTCGGCCGACCCGGACTCCCCGCGCAGGGCATCGCCGCGGTGCCCGCCCAGCTCGCCGCACGAGCGGGATCCGCCGGCGCCGAGATCCGCCTCCTCTCCCGCGCGGAGCGGATCTCGACGTCCGACGAGGGTGTCGAGGTCGGCGTCGCGGGCCACGACGCCGTGCGCGCAGCCCGCATCGTCATCGCTGTCGGGGCGGATGCCCTGACCGACCTCACCGATCTGCGCCGCCCGGCGACGAACGGCCTGCAGACGTGGTGGTTCGCGGTGGACGAGCCGCCGACCCGCTCCGCGCTGCTCACGGTCGACGGTCGTCGGCGAGGTCCCGTCGTGAACACCGTCGTGATGTCGCACACGGTGCCGTCGTACGCACCGGTCGGGCAGCACCTCGTCGCAGCCACGTGCCTGCTGCCCCGCGACGGCGACGCCCCGGTCGAGGGCGAGGTGCGCCGTCACCTCGGAGAGATCTGGGGGGCCGACGTGAGCGACTGGGCCCTGCTGCGGCGCGACGACATCGCCGACGCCCTCCCTGCCCAGCCCGCGCCGTTGCGCCCTGCTCGCGCGCCGCGGCACGCGGAGCGGGTCTACCTCGCCGGCGACCACCGCGACACGGCCTCGATCCAGGGCGCCCTCGCCTCTGGCGAGCGCGTTGCAGGCGCCGTCCTCGCTGACACGGCGTCGTAGAGCTCCCCCAGCCAGCCCGGCACTCTCGCCTCGGATTCCGAACAGGGGTTGCTTCCTGCGCTCGAAAGGACTAAAACATAGACCATTAGCCCATTGCTCAGAGGATGATACGCATGGATGCTTCGACAACGACGTCGCACGGCTCAGCGCAGACACCGGATCGCACCCTTCGAGGAAACCTCGGAGCGGTCTCCGTCACGTTCATGGTGATCGCGGCCGCCGCGCCGCTCACGGTGGTCGGCGGCCTGGTCCCCATCGGCTACCTGGTCGGGAACGGGATCGGATTCCCGGTGATGTTCCTCGTGGCCACGGTCATCCTGCTGCTCTTCTCCGTCGGCCTCACCGCGATGAGCCGGTACCTCCCCCGCGCAGGATCCTTCTTCGTCTTCACCACTCACGGACTCGGGCGCACCCCGGGGCTCGCCACCGCCTATCTGGCCCTCGTCTGCTACACGACAGTGCAGATCGCGGTGTTCTCCTACCTCGGCGCCACGATCAGCTCGAGCGTCGTCCTCCTCGGCGGGCCGGAGATCCCCTGGTGGCTGCTCACACTGATCACCGTGGCGATCGTGGGCGCCCTCGGCTACCGCCGGATCGAACTGAGCTCACGCGTGCTCGTCGTCGTCCTGATCGCCGAGATCGGCATCGTCGTCCTGCTGGGGATCGTCATCCTGGTCACCGGCGGTGCGGACGGCGTGACCTACGGATCCTTCCTGCTCGAGAACGTGCTCTCGGGAGCCCCGGCCCTCGGTCTCATGTTCGCGATCGCGAGCTTCATCGGCTTCGAATCCACCGTCGTCTACCGCGACGAGGTGCGGATGCCGGAGCGCACCATCCCGCGGGCGACCTACGCCTCGGCGATCGTCATCGGGGTGTTCTACGCCTTCGCCGCCTGGGCGGTCGTCGTCGGCGTCGGCGAGGGAGCCATCATCGACGAGGCAGCCGCCGACCCGACGACCCTGATCGCGAGGGTCACCGAGCAGTACCTCGGCCCGGTCGGCGCCATCGCCGTCGCCGTCCTGTTCCTCGGGAGCATGTTCGCCGCCGTGCTGTCGCTGCACAACGTGCTGACCCGATATCACCATGCGATGGCCAACGCCAGGGCGCTGCCCCACGCCGTCGGTGCCGTCCACGCCCGCCACGGATCACCGCACGTGGCCTCGATCGTGCAGGTGTCGACGACCGGGATCGCGGTCGCCGTGCTCGCCCTCCTCGGGTTCGCACCCGAGAACATCTTCGCCTGGTTCGCCGGTATCGGAACTCTCGCGATCGTCATCCTCATGGCCGTCACCTGCCTCGCCGTCATCGTGTACTTCGCCAGGACCCGCCGACTGCGCAGCCCCTGGCACACCGTGATCGCTCCCGCGCTGGGCCTGATCGGGCTCACGGTCTCGGCCGCACTCATCGCGATGAACTTCCCCCTGCTGGTGAGCGACGTCGACGCCGAGGGCAACCCCGCGTGGGGCCCCGTCAGCATCACGCTGGTCGCCGTCGTCGTGCTCGCCCCGGTCATCGGGCTCGTGCAGGCCACGGTCATGCGCGCGACGAGACCAGACGCCTACGCCCGGATCATGCAGCGCTTCGATGAGAACGCCTGATCTCCACTCCCCCCTCCGCGCACGAAGGATGGACACCATCAGCACACCCGCCCCACCCCGTCCCCTCATCGGCGTCTCCGGCCGCCGCCTCCGGGGCGCCGCGATCGGCGCCCCGTTCGGATTCGCCGATGCGCCGCTGGAGGCTTATCTCAGCGAGTACGCGACCTCGGTCATCCGTGCCGGGGGTCTGCCCGTGCACCTTCCGATGGATGCCGCCCCCACCGAGCTCGTCGAGCGATTGGACGGGCTCGTGATCGTCGGAGGCGACGACGTCGACCCCCGTCGCTACGGCCGCACCCCGGGTCCGTTCACCGTGGCCGTCGACCCTCAGCGCGATGACTTCGAGGCCGCGCTGATCGAGGCGGCGATCGACGGCGCGGTCCCCCTCCTCGGGGTCTGCCGAGGCGCCCAGCTCCTCAACGTCGTGTGCGGCGGCACGCTCCACCCACACCTGGCCCCCGGCGAGGGCGAGTCCCACGGGTCGTACGCGTACCCCCGCGCCCACCGTGTGCACGACGTCCGCACCGCGCCCGACAGCATCGTGCGGACGGTCTACGGCGAGACCACACGGGTCAACTCTTTCCATCACCAGGCGGTCGATGCGCCGGGGCGCGGAGTGGTCGAGACGGGGTGGGCCCCCGACGGGATCGTCGAGGCCATCGAGCTCGAGGGACTGCCCATCGTCGGCGTGCAATGGCACCCCGAGGTCTTCCACACCGATCCCCTCTTCCGCTGGGTGGTCGATCAGGCCGCCGCCCGCGCGTCGCTCCCGACGCCCGCAACCCGGATCGTCGCCTAGACACCGCCGGACGACACCACCTCACGACGACACCACGTCACGACATCACCTCGCGACATCACTCACAGGGAGAAGTAGATGCGACACGCAGACAAGAACGCGTTCATCACCGGAGCAGGATCCGGCATCGGACGGGAGACGGCCCTCCGCCTCGCGAGCGAGGGCGCACGCGTCCTCGTCACCGACGTCTCCGCCGAAGGAGCGGCCGAGACGGTGCGGCTGATCGAAGCGACCGGCGGCACCGCCGTCGCGGCATCCGTCGACGTGCGATCGCGCGACCAGATCCGCGCGGCGGTCGACCTGGCACGCGAGCAGTGGGGCGCCCTCCACCTCTTGATCAACAACGCAGGGGTGGTGACGGAGCACTCGTTCGCGACCCTCACCGAAGACGCGTGGGACTTCGTCTTCGACATCAACCTCAAGGGCCAGTTCCTCGTCGCGCAGGAGGTCGCGCCGCTCATCGCCGACTCCGGCGGCGGGGCGATCGTCAACCTCTCGACGGTCGAGGCGCTCGTCGTCGTCACGAGCACGGGTACCGCACAACCCCACTACAACGCGAGCAAGGCCGGAGTGCCGATGCTCACCAAAGCCCTCGCCGTCGAGCTCGCCGCGAAGAACATCCGCGTCAACTGCGTCGCCCCCGGTCCCATCGCCACCGACTTCTTCGACTACGAGGCCGTCACCAGCGAGGAGGGCCTCGAATTCATGAAGCAGCGGCTGCTCGTCCCCCGCGTCGGACTCCCGTCCGACATCGCATCAGCCGTATCGTGGCTGCTCAGCGACGAGGCGTCATGGATCGACGGCATCCATCTGCCCGTAGACGGAGGGTGGCTGACACGATGATCGATGATGTGCGCCTGGCGCCGGACGAGCTGGAGGCCGCCGGCATCCGCACGGTGATCGTCGCGACCCCCGACCTGCAGGGCAGGCTCGTCGGACGCCGCATTCCGATCGAGGGCTTCGACCGCGTCGTCGAGAACGGTGTCGACATCTGCACGTGCGCATGGTCGTGGGACATCGAGCAGGGACTCGAGCTCATCGACGCCAACCGGTTCGCCCTATGCGGGATGCACAACGGCGTGCCAGACGTCACCCTGATCCCCGACCTCGACACGCTCCGTCCCGCCGCATGGCTGGAAGGCGTGGCCATCTGCCTCGCCGACCCGGTCGACGTGCGTTCGCACGAGCCGCAGGCGATCTCACCCCGCGTGCTCCTGAAGCAGGAGCTGACGCGTCTCCGCGGGAGAGGACTCACCCCGCTCGCGGGCACCGAGCTCGAGTTCTACCTGTTCCGCAACGATCCGAGGGAGCTCCGCCGTTCCGGGTTCCGCGACCTCGACCCGACGACGCTCACCCCGTCGGACTTCATGATCCACGAGGGCAACCTCTACGAGCCGTTCTTCCAGAAGCTGCGCGCCGACCTCCGCGCGAGCGGCATCCTCGTCGAGACGGCGCAGAGCGAATGGGGTCTCGGTCAGTGGGAGATGACGTTCGAATACGGCGACCCGCTCGAGATGGCGGACCGGCACGCGCTCTACAAGCTGGCCGTCCGCGACACCGCGGCGCGTGCGGGCATGTCGGCCACGTTCATGGCCCGGCCGCTCAACGACCAGCCGGGATCGTCGTGTCACGTGCACCTCTCGTTCGTCGACGCCCAGGGTACGGCCGTGTTCTGGGACGAGGCCGCGCCCGACCACCTGAGCCCGCGGATGCGATCCGCCATCGCGGGCGCGCTGGAGCACGCCCCTGCACTGATGGCCTGGTACGCGCCGACCGTCAACGCCTATCGGCGCAGCAACTCCTCCGACGTGGCAGGCAGCGGGCGCACGTGGGGCTTCGACAACCGCACGACGACCGTCCGGGTCGTCGGGCACTCCCCCCGTGCACTCCGGTTCGAGTTCCGGCTGCCCGGCGCCGATACCAACCCGTACCTCACCCTGACCGGGCTGCTGGCGTCGGCGCGCGACGGCATGGATCAGGATGCCGTCCTCGCGGCCCCCGTGACCGGCAGCGCCTACGACCTGCCCGGCGACGGCGCCATGCCGGGCGATCCGCACCAGGCGAGCCGCCTGTTCGGCGAGAGCGCGCTCGTGCGGGAGCTGCTCGACCCATCGATCATCGCTCACCAGCAGATCCTGCTCGAACACGAGTGGGCGACCTTCATGTCGCGGGTCACCGACTGGGACCTGCAGCGCTACTTCGATCGGATCTGAGATGACATACCCCGCTCTGCGGACCTGGATCGGCGGCGTCGCCGAGGAGAGCTCCGAGACCGACGGCGCCTGGCTGCACGACCCGAACACGGGAGAAGCGCTCGCCGCCTCCGCGTCGAGCTCCCTCGACCAGGTGGACCGCGCCGTGGCCGCCGCGCACGGCGCGCATGACGACGGACGCTGGCGGGGCCTCGCACCCGAGCGGCGAGCGGACAGACTGATCGCGCTCGCCGACTGGCTCGACGGACGCGCGGAGGAGGTCGCACGCCTCGACGCCCTCAACAGCGGGGTGCCGATCTCGGTCACACGGTTGTTCGGCGGCGCGAACGGCGCAACGCTGAGGGATGCTGCGCGTCGGGCTGTCGCGATCGGCGACGTGTACGACCTCCCGTCGGATCAGGGCGGGGTGCGCCTGCATCGCGTGCCATGGGGTCCGACCGCGCTCATCCTGCCGTGGAACGCGCCGTCGGCGATGGCCGTCAAGAAGACGGCGTTCGCGCTCGCGGCAGGGGCGACCGTGGTGCTCAAGCCGTCGTCGTTCTCCCCCTGGAGCGCTCAGTTGCTGCTGGAGGGCGCGCGTGCCGTCGGCATCCCCCAGGGGGTGGTGGGTCTGGTCCAGGGCGGCGGGGCAGTGGGCCGCGCCCTCGTGGCGGACGAGCGCATCGCAGCCATCTCGATGACCGGATCCACGCCGACCGGGCGCGCGATCGCCGCGACCGCCGCCCCGCGCTTCGCTCGCCTGCAACTGGAGCTGGGCTCGAACAACCCGGCGGTCGTTCGCGCCGATGCCGACCTCGCGAAGACCGCGACGGCGCTCGCCGACGGCGTACTGAAGCTCTCAGGCCAGTGGTGCGAGGCACCCCGTCGCGTGCTCGTCGACCGTGCGCGGCGGGAGGAGCTCGCACGTCTGCTGATCGCCGAGTTCAGCCGCCGGACGATCGGATCCAGCCTCGACGACGCGACCGATGTGGGCCCTGTCGCGTTCGCCGCCCGTCGAGACGAGCTCGTCGCCCAGCGGGATCTCCTCGCGCAGCAGGGGGCCGAGGTGCTCCACGTCGACCGTGTCCCCGACGAGGGGTGGTTCTTCGAGCCGACGGTCGCCGTGCTCGACGGCCCGGGTCTCGCCGAGGAGGTCTTCGGACCCATGATCCTCGTCGGCGGGTACTCCGACGAGGAGGAGGCGGTGGCGCTCGCCAACACCGGACAGGTCGGCCTCGCCGGGTACGTGTTCAGCGCGGATCGCGAGGCGGCGGAGGCCCTCGGCAGCCGACTCGTCGCCGGCGAGGTGAAGATCAACGGCACGAGCGTGCTCGACATGTCGCCGGACTCCGCGCAGAGCTTCTTCGGCGCGAGCGGCCTCGGCGGTCACGGCGACGACGATGTGTTTGACTTCTTCGTGGGGAAGCGGATCGTGGGCAGCGACCGCCCCGGCCTTCCCCTCTGACCGGAGGACGACGGATGAGTGAGCGTGACGACGCGCCGCACGACTTCTCGCGTGTCGTGCTCCAGCCCGTCTCCGGCTATCAGGCCGTCGCAGGCTTCCTCCGGCGCGAGATGGCGCTCGGTCGCATCCGCCCAGGAGATCGGCTGCCGCCCGAGCGCCGCCTCGCGGAACAGCTCGGCGTCTCCCGCGAGACGCTGCGTCAGGCCCTGCGGATTCTGGAGGGCAGCGGCCAGATCGTGATCTCGCGCGGCGCGTCCGGCGGGGCGTTCGTGCAGGATGCCGCCCTCGACCCCCGTCTCATCCGCGAGGAGGTGCGAACGCGCTCGGGCGAGATCGGAGAGCTCACCGAGTTCCGCGCGATCGTCGAATCCGGCGGAGCGGCGCTCGCCGCCGCCCGCCGCAGCGAGGCCGATCTCGAGGCGATGGAGCAGGCGCAGCGCGACCTCGCGGCCGCCGACACCAAAGCGGGCTCGCGGATCGCGGACACCGACTTCCATATCGCCCTCGCCGAGGCCTCAGGCAACTCCTTCGTGAGGGACGCCGTCGAGGAGGCGCGCGTGCGGATGTTCGAGCCCGTCGACCTCATGAGCTTCGACTTCGTGAAGGAGTCGAGCTGGCACGCGCACCAGCGGATCCTTGATGCCGTGCGGCGGGGTGATTCCGCGGCGGCGGACGCCGCCATGCGCGCGCACCTGCATACCACGCAGGAGGAGTTCACGCGCGTCGTCGAGAACTGAGCGGCGCCGAGAACTGAGCGGTGCCGAGCGCCACGCGTACTGTCAGGCGGCGATCAACCGGGGAGCCACCCGGGACACGCGGTCGCGCAGATCCTCGACGGCCCGGTCGAAGGCCGCCTCGGTCCCGGTGAGCGCGGGGTCCGGGATCGACCAGTGGGCGTCGTCGCGGCCGGAGAGCTTCTCGTGGGCGCGATCGCACACGCTGATGAGGTAGTCATCGCTCTGGACGACCTCGTCCAGCGTCTTCGGCCGGGCATCACGGACGAGGTCGAAGCCGTGCCGGCGAGCAGCAGCCAGTGCGCCGGGATTCACCGCGGAGCCCGGATCCGTGCCCGCGGACAGCACGGGGATGTCGCTCACCGTCGACCACAGTGCTTCGGCCAACTGCGAGCGTGCGGAGTTCGCCGTGCAGACGAAGATGACTTTGCCGCGCACATGCACGGGAGCCGGCTCCATCGACTGGAACACCTCGGGAAGGAATTTCAGGTAGCTCCGCCGTCGATCACCCTCGGACCTGGTGCGACGCACGATCCCCTGGTCCTCCAGAACTCCCAGGTGGAAGGCGACGAGGTTGGACGCCATCCCCAGCTGAGCGGAGATCTCGCTCGGGGACAGGTCGCCGACGGTCAGGAGGTCGACGACGCGCAGCCGGTTGGGATCGGCGAGGGCGGCGAAAGCATCCGATCGCCGTTGCAGATCGGTCATTATGCACCACCCCGGGGAGCGGGCGCCAGCCCATGCTGGGATGCCCGATTACTCAATACAGTTTGAGCGAACGTCGCACCCGCGACAGCTCACTGTTAGGTCAACCTAACACAGAGCCATGACTCTCAAGGAGGATCAGCATGGGCATCGGAAGCGGAATCGCTCTGTTCGTGATCGGCGCCATCCTGGCGTTCGCAGTGAATGTGGACCTGGGCGGAGTCGTCAACCTCGACCTCATCGGCTACATCCTGATGGCGGCCGGTGTCGTGGTGTTCCTCATCAGTCTCGTGCTGGTGATGCGCCGTCGTTCGACCGTCTCGACGGCTCGCACCGCTGTCGACCCGGCCACGGGCGAGCGCGTGACCACCCGTCGCACGAGCGACAACGGCGACCCGATCGTCTGACGGGCATGACCGACCTCCTGCGAGCAGCTCTCCCTGAGACGGGTGGGCTGCTCGCGGGACGGTACCGCCTGATCCGACGCATCGGATCGGGCGGAATGGCGAGGGTCTATCGCGCTCGCGACGAGATCCTCGGCCGAGACGTGGCCGTGAAGCTCTTCTCGATCGACCCGACCGACCACGTCGCCTCGCAGCGGCGAAGCGCCGAAGCACTGGCGCTCGCCGCGCTCGACCACCCGTCGCTGGTGACCCTCTACGACGCGCACATCGGTGCCACCGACCATGCATTCCTCGTGATGGAACTCGTGGCAGGGCCGACCCTCCGCGAACGGATGGACCAGGGCCCCCTCGACGGCCCGGAGATGGCGGGATGGCTGAGCCAGATCGCAGCCGGGCTCGCCGCGGTCCACGCCGCGGGGATAGTCCACCGAGACATCAAACCGGCCAACGTCCTGCTGAGACCGACCGGAGACGCGGGGGCGCCCTTCGAAGCGGTACTGGCGGACTTCGGCATCGCGCACCTCGTCGACGCGGCACGACTCACGGCGCCCGGCGCGATCATGGGCACCGCCGCCTACCTGGCACCGGAACAGGTCCGCGGAGAGACGACCGGGCCGGCCTCCGACGTGTACTCGCTCGGGCTCGTCGTCCTCGAAGCGCTCACGCAGAGACACCCGTTCGACACCGACTCCCTGCAGAACACCATTGTCGGGCGGCTCTCGTCGCCCCCGGCCATTCCCGGCGCGCTCGGCTACGGGTGGAAGTCGTTGATCAGCGCGATGACCACGATCGATCCTTCCGAGAGACTGTCCGCGTCTGAGGTCGCCGACCGGGCATCCGACCTCGGAACAGCGACGACGCGACCGGGGCCCCTGCGCCGCGACCGGCGACCACGCCTTCCCGCGTCTCATCTTGCGGCGACGACCGCGCCCGACCTCGCGCGGCTTCTGCGCTCCGCGGAGATACCAGACGAACCGGTCGTGGCACCCGATGCCGAGAGGGCGAACCGCCTCCATCGCGCGATCGTCGTCGCGCTCGCCCTGGCGGCCGCGATCATGTTCGGCAGCATACTGCTCATCACCGCGCTGAGCTCCGCCGCGGGCGCCGAGCACACGGGAGACGGCTCTCCCGCGACCGTGACGTGGACAAGCCCCCGCCTGCATCCTCTCGGCTGAGGAGCGGGCGAGGGCTTGAGCGCTCTGCCGGCGATGCCCCCGCTACCGGGGGCGGTCGTGGGTCAGAAGTCCCAGTCCTCGTCTTCCGTGGCCTCGGCCTTGCCGATCACGTACGACGAGCCCGACCCCGAGAAGAAGTCGTGGTTCTCGTCGGCGTTCGGCGAGAGCGCCGACAGGATCGCCGGGTTCACGTTCGTCACCGTCGAGGGGAACATGGCCTCGTAGCCGAGGTTCATGAGCGCCTTGTTGGCGTTGTAGTGCAGGAACTTCTTGACGTCCTCGGTCAGGCCGACTCCGTCGTAGAGGTCCTGCGTGTACTGCACCTCGTTGTCGTACAGCTCGTAGAGCAGCGAGAACGTGTAGTCCTTGAGCTCGTCACGACGCTGCTGCGTGGCCGTCTCCAGGCCCCGCTGGAACTTGTAGCCGATGTAGTAGCCGTGCACCGCCTCGTCACGGATGATGAGGCGGATCAGGTCGGCCGTGTTCGTGAGCTTCGCCTTCGACGACCAGTAGATCGGCAGGTAGAAGCCCGAGTAGAACAGGAACGACTCGAGCAGGGTCGAGGCCACCTTGCGCTTGAGCGGGTCGTCGCCCTGGTAGTAGTCCATGATGATCTGAGCCTTCTTCTGAAGGTTCGGGTTCTCGGTGGACCACCGGAACGCTTCATCGATCTCCTTGGTCGACGCGAGCGTCGAGAAGATCGAGGAGTAGCTCTTCGCGTGCACCGACTCCATGAACGCGATGTTCGTGTAGACGGCCTCCTCGTGCGGTGTGATCGCATCGGGGATGAGCGACACAGCGCCGACGGTGCCCTGGATCGTGTCGAGCAGGGTCAGACCGGTGAAGACGCGCATGGTGAGCAGCTGCTCGTCAGGGGTGAGCGTGTTCCACGACTGGACGTCGTTCGACAGCGGCACCTTCTCGGGCAGCCAGAAGTTGTTCACCAGACGGTTCCAGACCTCGAGGTCCTTGTCGTCCTGGATCCGGTTCCAGTTGATCGCCTGCACGCTGTCGACGAGCTTGAGCGGGGGGTGGGGGGTCATGTTCGTTCCTTGTTCCTGGTCGCTGTCGACGGGTCAGAGCATGCAGGAGACGCACTCGGTCATGTCGGTGCCCTCGAGCGCCAGCTGACGGAGACGGATGTAGTAGATCGTCTTGATGCCCTTGCGCCATGCGTAGATCTGCGCCTTGTTGATGTCGCGCGTGGTGGCGGTGTCCTTGAAGAACAGCGTCAGCGACAGGCCCTGGTCGACGTGCTGCGTGGCCGCGGCGTACGTGTCGATGACCTTCTCGTAGCCGATCTCGTATGCGTCCTGGTAGTACTCCAGGTTGTCGTTCGTCATGAACGCAGCCGGGTAGTACACACGACCGAGCTTGCCTTCCTTGCGGATCTCGATCTTCGACGCGATCGGGTGGATCGACGACGTCGAGTTGTTGATGTACGAGATCGAGCCGGTCGGCGGCACGGCCTGCAGGTTCTGGTTGTAGATGCCGTGCTTCTGGATGCTCTCCTTCAGCTCGACCCAGTCCTGCTGCGTCGGGATGTGCTTGCCCGCGAAGAGCTCCTTGACCTTGTCGGTCGCCGGCACCCACGCCCGGTCGATGTACTTGTCGAAGAACTCGCCCGACGCGTACGTCGAGTCCTCGAACCCGTCGAACGTCTGCTTGCGCTCGATCGCGAGGTTGTTCGAGGCGCGCAGCGCGTGGAACAGCACGGTGTAGAAGTAGATGTTCGTGAAATCGACACCCTCCTCCGAACCGTAGTAGACGTGCTCGCGGGCGAGGTAGCCGTGCAGGTTCATCTGGCCGAGACCGATCGCGTGCGAGCGGTCGTTGCCGTCTTCGATCGAGCGCACCGAGCCGATGTGGCTCTGGTCGCTCACCGCGGTGAGCGCGCGGATCGCCGTCTCGACCGTCTGGCCGAGGTCGTCGGCATCCATCGACAGCGCGATGTTCATCGAGCCGAGGTTGCAGGAGATGTCCTTGCCGATCTGGTCGTACGACAGGTCGTCGTTGTACGTCGTCGGCGTGTTCACCTGCAGGATCTCGCTGCAGAGGTTCGACATGTTGATGCGACCCTTGATCGGGTTCGCCTTGTTCACCGTGTCCTCGAACATGACGTACGGGTAGCCGGACTCGAACTGGATCTCGGCGACGGTCTGGAAGAACTCGCGCGCGTTGATCTTCGTCTTCTTGATGCGCGGGTCGTCGACCATCTCGCGGTACTTCTCGGTGACCGAGATGTCGCCGAACGGGACGCCGTAGACCTTCTCGACGTCGTACGGCGAGAAGAGGTACATGTCCTCGCCGTTCTTCGCGAGCTCGAACGTGATGTCGGGAACCACGACGCCGAGCGACAGCGTCTTGATGCGGATCTTCTCGTCGGCGTTCTCGCGCTTGGTGTCGAGGAAGCGCATGATGTCGGGGTGGTGGGCGTTGAGGTACACCGCACCGGCGCCCTGACGCGCCCCGAGCTGGTTGGCGTAGCTGAAGCTGTCTTCGAGGAGCTTCATCACGGGGATGATGCCGGAGGACTGGTTCTCGATCTGCTTGATCGGGGCGCCCGACTCGCGGATGTTCGAGAGCAGGAGCGCCACGCCGCCGCCGCGCTTCGACAGCTGCAGGGCGGAGTTGATGCCGCGGGCGATCGACTCCATGTTGTCTTCGATGCGCAGCAGGAAGCAGCTGACCAGCTCACCGCGCTGCGCCTTGCCCGCGTTGAGGAAGGTGGGGGTGGCCGGCTGGAAGCGACCGGAGATGATCTCCTCGACGAGGTTCACGGCGAGCTTCTCGTCGCCGTCGGCCAGGCCGAGGGCCGTCATCACGACCCGGTCCTCGAACCGCTCGAGGTAGCGCTTGCCGTCGAACGTCTTGAGCGTGTAGCTGGTGTAGTACTTGAACGCCCCGAGGAACGTCTCGAAGCGGAACTTCTTCGAGTAGGCGAGGTCGTTGAGCTTCTGGACGAAGTCGAACGAGTACTTGTCGATGACGGAGCCCTCGTAGTACTCCTTCTCGACGAGGTAGTCGAGCCGCTCCTTGAGGGAGTGGAAGAACACCGTGTTCTGGTTGACGTGCTGGAGGAAGTACTCCCGCGCCGCCCGCTTGTCGGCGTCGAACTGGATCTTCCCGTTCGCGTCGTAGAGATTCAGCATCGCGTTGAGGGCGTGGTAGTCCAGCCCCTCGTACGCGGGGTTCACCTTGAACGCCGCGGTCTCCGTCACTGCGCCGTGTCCTGCATGCTCTTCCACTGCGATACCCACCGTCGTTCCAATCCGTCGCTCACGCGATCAACGTCGTCCTGTGTGCCGAAGATCTCTAGCCGGTACAAGTGAGGCACGTGGCACTTGCGGCTGATGATGTCGCCGGCGAGGCAGAAGGCGTCGCCGAAGTTGGTGTTTCCTGCGGAGATGACTCCGCGGATGTGACGTCGGTTGCGTTCGTCGTTGAGGAACCGGATCACCTGCTTGGGAACGGCTCCCCGCTCGACTCCCCTCCCCTCACCCCCGCCGTAGGTGGGGGTGACCAGCACGAAGGGCTCGTCGATGACGAGGCCCTCCTCCTGCCGGTGGAGAGGGATGCGCCGGGCGGGGAGACCCAGCTTCTCGATGAAGCGTGCGGTGTTGCCCGACACGCTGGAGAAGTAGACCAGGAGCGGCGCAGCGGTCGCGACGGCGCTCATGGTGCGTCAGGCCAGGCGCGAGGCGAGCTCGTCGATCTTGTCGGGACGGAAGCCCGACCAGTGGTCCTCGTCGGTGACGACGACGGGAGCCTGCATGTAGCCGAGCGACTTGACCTGCTCGAGGGCTGCCGGGTCTTCCGACAGGTCGTGGATCTCGTACTCGATACCCTTCGCATCGAGCGCGCGGTAAGTCGCGTTGCACTGGACGCAGGACGGCTTGGTGTAGACCGTGATCGACATCTTTCTCGGCTTCCCCTCAAATCTCTGGCCTGTGGTGATCAGGCGTTTGTCCGGTAGACCCTCACCGGGAACTCAATACTACATATAGGGACGGACATTCAGAGCGACCACAAGGGGTAGTAGTTACATCCGTGTAGTTTTCCACCGCTCTCCACTGATACAACACAGGTTCTCCACCGTTTCTTCCACAGGCGGAGGGCCGTCGGCGGAGATCGCGAACCGCGGGAAATCGCGGCTGGGAGGACCCTGGGAGTCATCCATCCACAGGGGGCACGATACGACCGACCACCGACATCCGATTTTCTGTGGAAAGTGCTGTTCGGCGTGTCGCGGCGTGTCGCCGAACGGCGGACCTCACGAGGGTCGCCCCGGTGCCGGTAGCGTTGTCGGGTGGCGGGATATCAGGACCTTCTTCGCGCGCCCGGAGTGGCGCGCATGATCGCGGCGCAGCTGACCGCGCGCTTCCCCAGCGGCATGACCTCCCTGGCGATCCTCCTGCACGTCGAGCAGCAGACCGGTTCGTACGGATCCGCGGGCCTCGTGCTCGCCGCGACGAGCGTCGGGCAGGCCGTCGCCGGACCCATCACGAGCCGATGGATGGGCGTCTGGGGCATGCGCCGCGTGCTCACCCTCACGAGCGCCGTGTGCGTGCTGGCCGTGCTCGCACTCGCGCTGCTGCCGCTCAACGTCCCCGGCTACATGGCGTTCGGCATGGTGGCCGGCCTCGCGACCCCGCCCATCCAGGCCGCCGTCCGCACGATCTACCCCAAGCTCGTGAACTCGTCGCAGCTCACGCCGCTGTTCTCCCTCGACGCCTCGCTGCAGGAGATCATCTGGATCCTGGCGCCCGTCGTCATCACGCTGGTCTCGACCCAGGTGGGCACCATGGAGGGACTGCTGCTCGTCGCCGTCATCCTCATCGGCGGCGCGGCGTGGTTCATCCTCTCCCCCGAGGTCGGCCGGGTGCGCATCCCCCGCAGCCGCAACGCCCTCGGCAAGGTCGTGCTCAAGCCCCCCGTGCTCCTCGCCACGGTCGTCGGCTTCCTCCTCATCGGGGCCTGCGCCGCCGTCGAGGTCGGGGTCGTCGCCACGTTCGAGCACGGGAGCCTCGCGGCCGGACTCGTCCTTGCGGTGTTCTCGGTCGGCAGCCTCGCCGGAGGACTCGCGTTCGGGCACATCCCGATCGGCCCCTGGGCCATGGCCCGTCGGCTGCTGATCGTCACCGTCGGCCTCGCCCTGACGATGATCTCGCTCAACGTCTTCTGGCTGGGCGGCACCCTCATCGTCGCGGGAATCGGGATCGCCCCCGCACTCGCCGTGCTCTTCGCGATCACGTCGGCGAGCGTCAAGTTCAGCGAGACAGCGGAGGCGTTCGGCTGGACAGGCACCGGCCAGCTGATCGGGGCCGCCGCCGGATCCGCCGTGGCCGGCTTCCTCGTCGACGCGACCGACCCTCGCGGCGCCTACCTCGCCGCGACGATCTTCGCCGCAGTCGGCCTCATCGTCGCCGTCGTCTTCGTCCGCTCCTTCCCCGACCTGCGTCACCGCGACGCGAGCCCCCATCCCGACACCGAACCCCTGGCGGTCACACCCTCATGAGCACAGCAATCCCCTCCTCGCACCCGAACGATGCGGAGACCCCCGTCGAGGTCGTCTGCGTGGGCGAGTCCATGGGGCTCGTCACCGCCATCGGCGCTCCCCTCGTCGCGACCGAGACCGCGGCGTTCGGCATCGCCGGCGCCGAGGGCAACGTCGCCGTGGGCCTGGTCGCGGCCGGCCACCGGGCCGCCTGGGCGTCTCGTCTCGGCGCGGACCCGTTCGGCGAGCGCATCGCCGCCGAGCTCTCCGGCCGGGGCGTCGACCTGTGGGTGACGACCGACGAGACCACCCCGACCGGCGTGATGTTCAAGGACCCCGGCGTCGAATCGTCGTCGGTCTACTACTACCGCCGCGGGTCAGCAGCCTCTCTCATGGGCCGGGGCTTCCTCGACGCCGACGCCCTCGCCGGGGTGCGCATCGTGCACACGACGGGCATCACGCCCGCGCTCTCCGCCACGTGCCGCGACATGGTCGACCAGCTGTACGTCGACGCCCGCGCGGCCGGAGCCGTGGTCTCGTTCGACGTCAACGACCGCCGCGCCCTGTGGAGCAAGGAGGACGCAGCGCAGACGCTCGCCCGTCTCGCCGATGCCGCGGACATCGCGTTCGTCGGCCGCGACGAGGCGGAGCGCATCTGGGGCACCGCGACGGCATCCGACATCCGCGCCTACCTCCCGCAGTGCGGACTGCTCGTCGTGAAGGACGGCGACGTGGGCGCCACCGCGTTCTCCGGCGACGACGAGCCGGTGTTCGTGCGCGCTCCGCGCGTCGAGGTCGTCGAGCCCGTCGGAGCGGGCGACGCGTTCGCCTCGGGGTTACTGGCGGCGACGCTCGAGGGCGCCGACCTGGCGGAGCGCCTGTCGGCGGGGCACGCGGCAGCGGCCCGCGTGCTCACGACGCACGGAGACCTGCCACCCCTCGACTGAGCGCCCGGCGCAGGCGCACCGGACCGGCTGTCGGACGGCGGTCGTAGGCTGAGAACATGGCCTCGCCGCTCACCCTCCCCCGCCTCTGCTGGGGCGATCCGTCGTCCGCCCGCCGCGCCCTGCTCGTGCACGGCCTCGGCTCATCGGGAGCGCTGATGTGGCGTCTCGGCGACGCCCTGGCCGCAGCCGGATGGCACGCGACCGCGATCGACCTGCGCGGCCACGGCGACGCTCCCCGCGCCCTCGACTACTCGGTGCAGGCGTACGGCGCCGATCTCGTCTCGACCCTGCCCACGGGCGGCGGGCGATGGGATGCCGTGGTCGGCCACTCGCTCGGCGGAGCCGCGAGCACGGTCGCCGCGGCATCCTCTCCCGAGTGGACCGCGCGACTCGTGCTGCTCGACCCGGCCATCCTCGTCGACGGCCGCGACGCGGCGATCGTGCGGAAGAGCCAGGAACGGGCGTTCGCCGACAACCGGATCGAGCTCGTCCGCCAGGAGCACCCGCACTGGCATCCGCAGGACTGGGAGCTCAAGGTCGACGCCGTGCGACGCACGAGCGCCTGGGCCGTCGAGCAGACCAGCGTGCAGAACACACCGTGGGACGTCACGGCCGACGCCGCGCGGCTGACCGTGCCGACGCACGTGATCGGCTCCGACCCCGACGTCTACAGCATCTTCACCGGTGAGGTCGCGCGGTCGGTGCTCGCTGCGAACCCCCTCATCACGATGTCCGTCGTCGAAGGCGCAGGCCACTCGCTCCACCGCGACAGGCCGGAGGACTCGATCCGTCAGCTGAAGGAGGCCCTCGCATGAGCGCATTCGACCCGTCGATCCATCTGCCTGACGACCTGCTCGACCGCATCCGCGAACGAGCGCCGCTGCACGACCGCGACAACACCTTCCCCCGGCAGGACCTCGACGAACTCCGCGACGCCGGATACCTCTCGATCCTCGTGCCCGCGGAGCGGGGCGGCGCCGGCCTCGGGCTGGCCGAGGCCGCCGTCCTGCAGCAGCGCCTGGCCACGGCGGCACCGGCGACCGCTCTCGCGATCAACATGCACCTCGTCTGGACCGGCGTCGCGAAGGTCTTCAGCGATCGAGGCGTCCCCGGCCTGGAGTTCGTGCAGGATGGTGCTGTCGCCGGCGAGGTCTTCGCCTTCGGCATCAGCGAGGGCGGCAACGACCTCGTGCTCTTCGGGAGCGACACGGATGCCGTGCCCACCGGCGACGGCGGGTACGCGTTCACCGGCACCAAGATCTTCACCTCGCTCGCCCCGGTGTGGACGCGGCTGGGCCTGCACGGCCTCGACACCACGAGCGAGGACGCACCGAAGCTCGTCTTCGCGTTCGTCGAGCGCAGCGACGCGGTCGTCACGAGCGACGACTGGGACACCCTGGGCATGCGCGGCACGCAGAGCAGGACGACGCGCCTGGTCGGAGCGATCGCGGATGCCGCGCACGTGGTGCGCCGCATCGACGCGGGACCGAACCCGGACCCCATCATGTTCGGCATCTTCTCGGTGTTCGAGATCCTCCTCGCCTCCGTCTACACGGGTATCGCCCGCCGCGCGCTGGACCTCGCGGTGCAGACCGCGCGCACGCGACGGTCGAAGCGCACCGGCACCTCGTACAGTCAGGATCCCGACATCCGCTGGCGCGTCGCCGACATGGGGCTCGCCTACGACGCTCTGCCCCCGCAGATCGCCGCACTCGCCCGGGACGTCGACGAACGGGCCGACCACGGTGCCCGCTGGTTCACCCTCCTGTCCGGTCTCAAGCACCGCGCCGTCACGACCGCGAAGCACGTCGTCGACCAGGCGATGCTCGTGGCAGGCGGCGGCTCGTACTTCTCCGCCAACGAGCTCTCGCGCCTGTACCGCGACGTGCTCGCCGGCGCCTTCCACCCCTCAGACCCCGAATCCGCGCACTCGACCGCAGCGACGGCCTGGCTCGGCCCCGTGGAGTCCTGACCTCCGACGGAGCGAATTCGCACTCCCTGCGACACGGATCTGCGGAATCGGTTGCCGAGAGCCGATCTCAGTGCGAGGATCGCATCATGCCGTCCTCGAAGAAGCATCCCACCCTCGACGATGTCTCCAAGACGATCATCGAACTGCTGCAGGAGGACGGACGCCGTTCCTACTCCGACATCGGCCGCGCCGTCGGACTCAGCGAGGCCGCCGTACGCCAGCGCGTGCAGCGCCTCACCGAGGCCGGCGTCATGCAGATCGTCGCCGTGACCGACCCGATGCAGCTCGGCTTCCGCCGCCAGGCGATGATCGGCATCCGCGTCTCCGGCGACACCCGCGTCGTCGCCGAGGAGATCGCGGCGATCCAGGCCATCGACTACGTCGTGATCACGGTCGGCGCCTTCGACATCCTCGCCGAGGTCGTCTGCGAGGACGACGAAGACCTGCTCGCCCTGATCAACGACAGCATCCGCCCGATCGACGGCGTCCTGTCGACCGAGACCTTCATCTACGCCAAGCTGCAGAAGCAGCTCTACAACTGGGGGACCAGATGAGCACGCACCGCACCACCCCGTCCGAGCCCGAGCTCCAGGCGATGGCCAAGGACCACCTCTGGATGCACTTCACCCGGCAGTCCACGATGGAGAAGTCGGGGGTGCCGATCATCGTCAAGGGCGAGGGGCACCGCATCTGGGACGCGAAGGGCAAGGAGTACATCGACGGCCTCGCCGGGCTGTTCGTCGTGAACGCCGGCCACGGTCGGCGCCGTCTCGCCGAGGCCGCGGCGGCCCAGGCGTCCGAGCTCTCGTTCTTCCCGCTGTGGTCGTACGCGCACCCGGCCGCGATCGAGCTCGCCGACCGGCTCGCCGACGAGGCGCCAGGCGACCTCAACCGCGTGTTCTTCTCGACCGGCGGCGGCGAGGCCGTCGAGACGGCCTTCAAGCTCGCCAAGCACTACTGGAAGCTGCAGGGCAAGCCCGCCAAGCACAAGGTCATCTCGCGCGCCGTCGCCTACCACGGCACCCCGCAGGGCGCCCTCGCGATCACCGGCATCCCCGCCATGAAAGCCATGTTCGAACCCGTGACCCCCGGTGGCTTCCGCGTCCCGAACACGAACTTCTACCGCGCGGAGGAGATGGGCGGCCCCGGGGACGACCTCGAGGCGTTCGGCCTGTGGGCCGCGAACCGCATCGAGGAGATGATCCTGTTCGAGGGTCCGGAGACCGTCGCGGCCGTCTTCCTCGAACCGGTGCAGAACTCCGGGGGCTGCTTCCCACCGCCTCCCGGATACTTCGCCTGCGTGCGCGAGATCTGCGACAAGTACGACGTGCTGCTCGTGTCGGACGAGGTCATCTGCGCGTTCGGCCGCCTCGGGCACACGTTCGCCTGCACCGGTCTCGGATACGTGCCAGACATGATCACCTGCGCGAAGGGCATGACCAGCGGCTACTCCCCGATCGGCGCGACGATCATCAGCGACCGGATCTACGAGCCCTTCTCGCACGGCGACCTCTCGTTCCCGCACGGCTACACGTTCGGCGGACACCCCGTGTCGGCCGCCGTCGCGCTCGAGAACCTCGCCATCTTCGACGAGGAGGGTCTGAACGCGCACGTGCGGGAGAACTCGCCCCTGTTCCGCGCCGAGCTCGAGACGCTGCTCGATCTGCCGCTCGTCGGCGACGTGCGCGGCGACGGATACTTCTTCGGCATCGAGCTGGTGAAGGACAAGGCGACCAAGGAGACGTTCGACGACGACGAGTCCGAGCGGCTGCTGCGCGGGTTCCTGTCGTCGGCGCTCTTCGACGCCGGCCTGTACTGCCGTGCCGACGACCGCGGCGACCCCGTCATCCAGCTCGCTCCGCCGCTCACGATCGGACCGGCGGAGTTCCGCGAGATCGGACAGATCCTGCGCGGTGTGCTGACGGAGGCCCAGGGCGTGCTCTAGCGCACCCGGATCAGCCCCGCGGCGCGGTGCGCCGCCGGGCGAGCAGCGCGAGGTGCAGGGCGGCCAGGGTCTCCCCGTCGTCGAGGTCGGCGTTCAGCAGATCGCCGATGAGCGTGAGCCGTTGATAGAACACCGACCGGGACAGGTGGCTCGCCGCAGCCGCGGCCGAACGATTTCCCGGGTGGGCGAGCAGCGCTGCGAGCACGTCGAGCAGGTCGCCGCGCCGCTCCTCGTCGTAGCGGATCAGCGGCGACAGCATCCGCTCGCTGTGCTCGTGCAGGCGTCGATCGTCCCGCAGCGTCGCCACGAGCCGTTCGAGCGGTCGGTCGCCCACCCGCCGCACACGAGCGCCGCCGCCCGACCCCTCGCTGTCGGCGAGGTCGCGGGCCGCGCGGAGGGACGAGAGCAGGCCGGGCACGTCCTCGGCGACCGGCCCCGCGAACACCGGACGGCCGGGACCGGCGATGCGCAGCAGGGTCGCGTCGTCGAGCTCTGCGGATGCCGGCGCTGACAGCAGCGCGACGTCGTGGTCGCCGGCGCGGGCCGCGACGACCGCGAGCCCCGCCTGCCTGGCGCGGTAGGCGAGCCCCGCGATCGAGTCGGATCCCCCGACGACGATGCCGTGGCACCGCCGCCCCCGCAGCTCGAATCCCCCGGCCCCGAGCCGTGCGGCGATGTCATCGGCATCCGCGAACCGGGCGCCGAGCAGATCGTCGATCACGCTGCGCTGAGCGAGCAGCGACCACTCGACATCGCCCCCGTCGGCGAGGCAGCCGAACGCGAGCGCCGTCGCCCCCTGCTCGAGCACCGTGAGCCGACCGGCAGCCGGCTCCGGGCCCGGGAGCGCGAGCAGCGTGCCCCACCGGGTGCCCCGCGCCTGCACCGGCACGCGGTCCGCCCGCTCCCGTCCGTCCAGCGCCTCGGCCACCCCTCGCCCGAGGTACTCGCCCGCGATCAGCTCGCCAGCACGGTTCTCGAGCATCACCGGGGCGCCGATCGCCCGCGCGGTCTCGGCGACGACGACGTCGGCCGGTGCGCCCTGCAGGCTCAGCCCCGTGAAGAGCTCGTGCAGGTGCCGTCGCTCCTCCAGCGCGGCCGTCTGCGCGGCGATGAGCGCGTGGTGCACGGCCTCGGTGACCGTGACGAACTTCACCTCGCGGGTGAGGGCGACGAGTGCGAGGCCCTCCCTCGCGCACACCTCGGCCACGGCCGCGGGGACCTCGGGGTGCCGGTCGCCCAGTTCGAGGACGATCCCGGCGAGGCCGACCTCGTGCAGGCGCACGGCGAACTCGCGCAGCATCCGGTCCTCGTCCGGCCACGCAGCCCCCGTCGTGAGCAGGAGCTCCCCTCCGTCGAGGAGGCGCGCGACGCCCGTGCTGTCGGAGACGTGCACCCAGCGCACCACGGCCTCGAGGGCCGCGCCGCCGACGATGACCTCCGGCGCACCGCGCTGCAGCGCGGCACTGGTCAAGACGTCGGTCACCGTGAGGAAACCAGATGCGGCCGGACGCTCTGTCCGATTCTCGGAGAAGTCATGACGATCTGACACCGGTATCACCCGCCGATTTCTGTGAGCATGGACGAGAACCAGAGTAGCGGGAGTCGGTCAGAGTGTCCGAGACACCGCGCACGAGCATCGAGGAGCAGCGTGGACATCGTCCGTCACGTCATCAACGGAGCACAGACCGCGGAAGCGGCACGAACGGGCGAGGTCTTCGACCCCGCCACGGGGCAGGTGACCAAGCACGTCGCCTTCGCCTCGACCGCCGAGGTCGAGCAGGCGATCGCCGCGGCGGCCGCCGCGCTCCCCGCCTGGCGCGAGACGAGCCTCATCAAGCGCGCCGACGTGTTCTTCCGCCTGCGTCAGCTTCTCAAGGAGCGCACCCCCGAGCTCGCCGCGATCGTCACGTCCGAGCACGGCAAGGTGCTCTCGGATGCCGCGGGCGAGGTGTCGCGCGGAATCGAGAACGTCGAGTTCGCGGCCGGACTCGTGCACCTGCTCAAGGGCGAGCGCAGCGAGCAGGTCGCTCGGGGCGTCGACGTGCACTCGGTGAAGCAGCCGGTGGGCGTCGTCGCCGCCATCACCCCCTTCAACTTCCCCGTGATGGTTCCGCTGTGGATGGTCGCCTCGGCCATCGCGTGCGGCAACACCGTCGTGCTCAAGCCGAGCGAGAAGGACCCCTCGGCAGCCGTGTGGCTGGCCGAGCTCTTCCAGGAGGCAGGCCTTCCCGACGGCGTGCTCAACGTCGTGCACGGCGACAAGGAGGCCGTCGACGCCCTGCTCGATTCGCCGCGCGTGAACGCCGTCAGCTTCGTCGGCTCCACCCCCATCGCCCGCTCGATCTACCAGCGCGCCTCGGCGAACGGCAAGCGGGTGCAGGCCCTCGGCGGTGCGAAGAACCACATGGTCGTGATGCCGGATGCCGACATCGACGCCGCGGCCGACGCCGCGATCTCCGCCGCGTACGGCTCCGCCGGCGAGCGCTGCATGGCCGTGTCGGCGCTCGTCGCCGTCGGAGACGTGGCCGACGACCTCGTCGCGGCGATCGCCTCGCGCATCGAGGGCCTCAGGATCGGCGCAGGAACCGACGAGGCGAGCGAGATGGGTCCGCTCATCACCCGCGAGCACCGCGACCGCGTCGCCTCGTACGTGACCGGGGCCGCCGCCGAGGGCGCCACCGTCGTCGTCGACGGCACCGAGAAGGAGTTCGACTCCGACGGCTTCTTCATCGGCGTGAGCCTGCTCGACCACGTGGCCCCCGGCATGAAGGCGTACGACGACGAGATCTTCGGCCCGGTTCTCGGGGTGGTCCGCGTCGAGAGCTACGCCGAGGCGGTCGAGCTCGTCAACGCGAACGCCTACGGCAACGGCACGGCGATCTTCACGCGCGACGGCGGCACGGCCCGCCAGTACGAGTTCGACATCGAGGTCGGCATGGTCGGAGTGAACGTGCCGATCCCCGTGCCGATCGGCGCCTACTCGTTCGGCGGCTGGAAGGACTCGCTGTTCGGGGACTCGCACATCTACGGACCCGAGTCGGTGCACTTCTACACGCGGTCGAAGGTCGTCACGACCCGCTGGCCCGACCACACCCCCTCGCAGATCGACCTCGGCTTCCCGAGCAACCACTGACCGGCGCACGGAGAGAAGACCATGACTGCTTTCACCGACCGCCACGGCGCCTCGCACGAGCTGCCCGCCCCCGACGCCGAAGCGCAGGTGCGTGCCGACGATCGCGGGCACGTGTTCCACTCCTGGAGCGCCCAGGGTCTCATCGACCCGCTCCCCGTCGCCGCCGGCGAGGGGTCGACGTTCTGGGACTACGCCGGAAACGCCTACCTCGACTTCTCCAGCCAGCTGGTGAACCTGAACCTCGGGCACCAGCACCCGGACCTCGTCGCGGCGATCCAGCAGCAGGCGGGTCGTCTCGCGACGATCCAGCCCGCCGTGGCCAACGACGTGCGGGGCGAGCTCGCGCGCCTCATCGTCGAGGTCTCCCCCGAGGGCTTCCAGAAGGTGTTCTTCACCAACGGCGGCGCCGAGGCGAACGAGTACGCGGTGCGGATGGCGCGGCAGACGACCGGACGCCGCAAGGTCCTGTCGATGTACCGCAGCTATCACGGCTCCACCTCGACCGCGATCTCGCTCACGGGCGACCCGCGGCGATGGGCGAACGACACGGTCGACTCGGGTTCCGTCCGGTTCTTCGGTCCGTACCTCTACCGCTCGCCGTTCCACGCCGAGAACGCCGAGCAGGAATCGGAGCGCGCACTCGCGCACCTCGAGCAGACGATCCAGCTGGAGGGCCCGCACACGATCGCGGCGATCATCATCGAGACCGTCGTCGGCACGAACGGCGTGCTCGTACCGCCGCCCGGCTACCTGCAGGGCGTCCGCGAGCTGTGCGACCGCTACGGCATCGTGTACATCGCCGACGAGGTGATGGTGGGGTTCGGCCGCCTCGGCGAGTGGTTCGGCATCGACGCGTTCGACGCGCAGCCCGACCTCATCACGTTCGCGAAGGGAGTCAACTCCGGATACGTACCGCTCGGCGGCGTCGTGATCTCCGAGCGCATCGCGAAGGCCTTCGAGACGACGCCGTTCGCCGGAGGACTCACCTACTCGGGGCACCCGCTGGCCTGCGCCGCCGGAGTCGCGACGTTCGAGGTGTTCCGTCGCGACGGCATCCTGGAACGAGTGCGCGACCTCGGCGAACGCATCGTCGAGCCGACGCTGCGCTCGTGGGTCGACACCCACCCGAGCGTGGGCGAGGTCAGGGGTCGCGGTCTGTTCTGGGCCGTCGAGCTCGTGCGCGACAAGGAGACGCGAGAGCCGCTCGTGCCCTTCAACGCCTCGGGGGCGGATGCCGCGCCCATGACCGCCTTCGCGGCGGCGGCGAAGAAGGCGGGGGTCTGGCCGTTCACGCACTTCAACCGCATGCACGTCGCGCCGCCGCTCGTCATCACCGAGGAGGAGCTGGTCCGCGGCCTCGCCGTGCTCGATGACGCGCTCTCGGTCGCCGACGAGCACGCCGCGGGCTAGACGAGGAATCCGCGCAGCAGAGCCTCGGAGCCGGCGAGGTGGTCGTTCATGGCCGCCTCGGCGGCATCCGGCCTGCCCGCGAGGATCGACGAGACGATGCGCTCGTGCTGCTCGCCCGAGTGCTGGATGTTGCGCGGCAGCAGCGGGAACGTGTCGAGCCACACGTTGACCGACGCCCGGTTCTCGGCAACGAGCGCCACGAGCGACGGGATGCCCGCGGCCTCGGCGATCGCGAGGTGCAGCAGCGTGTCGAGACGGCGGTACTCCTCTGGCCCCGCGGGCAGCGCGGCCTCGTGCCTCGCCCAGAGGTCGGCACGGACGCCGGCGTCGAGCGAGCGCCCGGCCGCGGCCCGGGCGGCGCCGGTCTCGAGCACTCGCCGGAGGCCCAGGACGTCGTCGATCTCGGCGGGCGTCACGGCGCCGGCATCCGAGGGATGCGGCAGCGGGTCTGCGACGAAGGTGCCGCCGTACCGGCCGCGCTTGGGCAGGAGGTACCCGGTGTCGGCGAGCTCCCTGATCGCGTCGCGCACGGTGTCGCGGCTGACGCCGAAGGATGCCGCGAGCTCGCGCTCCGGGGGCAGGGACTCCCCCGGGGCGACCACGCCGAGCCGGATGGTCTGCACGAGCCGCGACACCGCGTCCTCGAGGGCGTTGCCCCGCCGCAGCGGGCGGTACACCGCTCGCCTGACCTCGACGAGGTCGCCGTCGGGGACGCGGTCGCTCATGGTCTCACCCTGTCACAGCGCGATGGGCCGGGCTCACAGCGGGGTGACGTAGGCGTTGGTGATGCCGCCGTCGACCACGAACGCGCTGGCCGTGATGAACGAGGAGTCGTCGGAGGCGAGGAACGCCACGGCGGCCGCGAGCTCCTCCGGCTCGGCGAAGCGCCCCATCGGCACGTGCACGAGACGACGCTGCGCACGCTCGGGGTCCTTCGCGAAGAGCTCCTGCAGCAGCGGCGTGTTCACCGGGCCGGGGCAGAGGGCGTTCACCCGCACACCCTGCCTGGCGAACTGCACGCCCAGCTCGCGCGACATCGCGAGCACGCCGCCCTTCGAGGCCGTGTAGCTGATCTGCGAGGTCGCCGACCCGAGCAGCGCCACGAACGAGGCGGTGTTGATGATGGATCCGCGTCCGGCCGGCACCATGTGGCGCAGGGCGGCGCGGCTGCACAGGTACACGCTCTTGAGGTTCACGTCCTGCACCCGGTCCCAGGCCGGCAGCTCGGTGGTCTCGATCGAGTCGTCGTCGGCGGGTGAGATGCCCGCGTTGTTGAAGGCGATGTCGATGCGGCCGAACTCTTCGGCGACGCCGTCGAACAGGGCGTTCACCTTCGCCTCGTCGGCGACGTCGACGGGGCGGAAGGCTCCGCCCACCTCGGCGGCGGCCTTCTCTCCGGTGGCGGGGTCGACGTCGGCGATGACGACGAACGCGCCTTCTGCGGCGAAGCGGCGTGCGGTGGCGAAGCCGATGCCGCTCGCGCCTCCGGTGATGATCGCGACGCGGTCCTTGAGACGCTGGGTCAGGTCGATGGTCATTGCTCTCTCCGTTGCTGGATGGATCGGGGGCGGATGCCGTGGTCAGTCGTCGGTCGCGAAGAACACGTTCTTCGTCTCGGTGAAGTGCTCGGCCGCGTCCGGGCCGAGTTCGCGGCCGAGACCCGAGGCCTTCATGCCGCCGAACGGGGTGGCGTAGCGCACGGACGAGTGGGAGTTCACCGACAGCACTCCGCTCTGCACGCCGCGCGAGACGCGAACGGCCCGCCCGAGGTTCTGCGTCCACAGCGAGCCGGCGAGCCCGTAGATCGTGTCGTTCGCGAGGCGGATGGCGTCCGCTTCGTCGTCGAACGGCAGCACGGCGACGACCGGCCCGAAGACCTCCTGCTGGGCGATCCGGTCACCGGGGTCGGCGAGCACGACGGCCGGCGCGAACCAGAAGCCGTCCCCCTGCGGGGCGCTGCCGCGGAACGCGATGTCGGCTCCGTCGAGGAACGACGCCACGGTGTCGCGGTGGCCGGCGGAGATGAGCGGGCCCATGTCGGTCTCGGCGCTCGACGGGTCGCCCACCCGCCAGGCGGCGACGGCCGGTTCGAGCAGTTCCAGGAAGCGGTCGTACACCGAGCGCTGCACGAGCAGCCGGCTGCGCGCGCAGCAGTCCTGCCCGGCGTTGTCGAACACGGATCCGGGCACGGCGGCGGCGGCCTTCTCGAGGTCGGCGTCGTCGAACACGATGTTCGCGCTCTTGCCGCCGAGCTCCAGGGTGACCGGCTTGAGCGCCCGCGCGCATCCGGCCGCGACCTCGATGCCCACCTCGGTCGACCCGGTGAAGACGACCTTGCGCACGTCGGGGTGCTCGACGAGCCGCTGTCCGACGACCGAGCCCGAACCCGTCACGACCTCGAAGAGTCCCTCGGGCAGGCCGGACTCGAGCGCGAGCTGCCCGAGGCGGATCGCGGTCAGCGGGGTCAGCTCGGCGGGCTTCAGCACGACGGCGTTGCCGGCGGCGAGCGCGGGCGCGAACGCCCAGGCGGCGATCGTCATGGGGAAGTTCCACGGGACGATGACGCCCACCACGCCGTATGGGTCGTGGAAGGTGACGTCGAGGCCCCCGGCCACCGGGATCTGTCGTCCGGACAGCCGCTCGGGGTCGGCGGAGTAGTAGTTGAGCACCTGCGCGACGTGGGCGGCCTCCCAGCGAGCAGACCCGATGGGGTGGCCGGAGTTGCGCACCTCGAGTTGAGCGAGTTCCTCGACAGCGCCCTCGACGGCCCGCGCGAAGGAGCGCAGTGCGTCAGCCCGGGCGACCGGGGCGAGCGCGGCCCAGCGGCGCTGCGCGGCGACGGCGCGCGCGATCGCCGCATCCGTCTCCCCCACGTCGGCGCGCGGCACCTCGCGGATGGCGGAGCCGGTCGAGGGGTCGATCACGGTGAAGGCGCTCATCGCGCACTCTCCTTCCTGCGCGCGGCGAACGCGCGCGCCTGCGAGACGAGGTCGGCGAAGAGGCGCCGGTCCTCGGCGTTCTCCTCTGGGTGCCATTGCACGCCGACGACGTGGCCGCCGTCGGTGTCGACGAAGGCCTGCACCAGGCCGTCGTCGGAGTGGGCGGCCGCGACGAGCCCGTCGCCGAGCCTGTCGATGCCCTGATGGTGGTAGCTGTGCACCCGCACGTCGCTCTCGCGGATGATGTCGGCGAACGCCGTGTCCTCCGCGACCTCGACGTCGTTCTCGGCGAACACGCCCCCGCCGATGCGGTACTTCTCGGTGCCCAGCGATTCGGGCAGGTGCTGCTGCAGGGTGCCGCCGCGGGCGACGTTCACGAGCTGCAGCCCGCGGCAGATCGCGAGCACGGGGATGCGGCGGCGCTCCGCCGCCCGGAACAGGGCCAGCTCCCAGGCGTCGCGGTCGACCCGGGCCGGGTCGGTGAGCGGATGCCGTTCCTCGCCGTACAGTTCGGGCGCCACGTCCGCCCCGCCGGAGAGGACGAGGCCGTCCATCCCGGCGATCGCCGCGTCCGCGGCATCCGGGTCCTGCGGAGGGAGGAGCAGCGCGATGCCGCCGGAGTCGGTCACCCCGGTGAGGTACTGCTCGGGCAGGAACGCGGCCCTCACGTCCCACACGCCCTGCTGCGCACGCTCGAGGTAGGTCGTGACGCCGATCAGGGGTGCCGGGTCAGAGTCGTTCGAAACCACGGATGCGCTCCCAGTCGGTGACGGCGGCGTCGTAGGCCTCGAGCTCGATGCGCGCCTGGTTCAGGTAGTGCTCGACGACGTCGTCGCCGAACGCCTCGCGGGCGATGGTCGATTCGCGGAACAGTTGCGCGGCCTCACGGAGCGTGGTCGGCAGGTGATCCACGGCATCCTCGTAGGCGTTGCCGGTGAAGCGGTCGGGCAGGGGCAGCTCGTTCTCGATGCCGTACAGTCCGCCGGCGATGATCGCCGAGATGCCCAGATACGGGTTCACGTCGCCACCGGGGACGCGGTTCTCGACGCGCAACGCCGATCCCTGTCCGACGACGCGCAGCGCGCACGTGCGGTTGTCGATTCCCCAGGCCACCCCGGTCGGGGCGAAGCTGCCCTTCGCGAAGCGCTTGTACGAGTTGATGTTCGGCGCGTAGAGCAGGGTGAACTCGCGCAGTGTCGCGAGGATGCCGGCGATCCAGTGCTCCATCACCGGGCTGAAGCCGTGCTCGCCGTCGCCGGCCATGACCGGCGACCCCGACCGATCGCGCAGCGAGAGGTGGATGTGGCAGCTGTTGCCCTCGCGCTCGTTGAATTTCGCCATGAACGTGATCGCCTGGCCGTGGTTGCCCGCGATCTCCTTGGCGCCGTTCTTGTAGATCGCGTGCTGGTCGGCCGTCTCGCGCACCTCGGCGTAGCGGAACGCGATCTCCTGCTGCCCGAAGTTGCATTCACCCTTCACCCCCTCGCAGTACAGGCCGGCGCCGTCCATGCTGTTGCGGATGTCGCGCAGCAGCGGCTCCATGCGCGTCGAGGCGAGCAGGTTGTAGTCGACGTTGTAGTCCGTCGCGGGGGTCAGTCCCTCGTACTTACGCGCCCAGGCGTCGCGGTAGGTGTTCTCGAACACGATGAACTCGAGCTCGGTGCCGGAGTAGGCGGTCCAGCCGCGCTCGGCGAGCCGGTCGCGCTGCCGGTCGAGGATCGCGCGGGGCGAGGGCCCGACGGGCTCTCCGTTCTGCCAGACGAGGTCGGCCATGACGAGCGCGGTGCCCTCGAGCCAGGGGATGCGGCGCAGCGTCTCGGCATCCGGTCGCAGCACCATGTCGCCGTAGCCGCGGTCCCACCCCGACATCGCGTAGCCGTCGACCGTGTTCATGTCGACGTCGACCGAGAGGAGGTAGTCGCAGGCCTCGGCGCCGTGGTGCAGGATGTCCTCCTGGAACAGCCGCGCCGACACGCGCTTGCCGACGAGCCTGCCCTGCGCGTCCGCGAAGGCGACGATCACCGTGTCGATCTCACCGGCGGCGATGCCGGCGTCCAGCTGGTCGATGCTCAGATTGCCCGACATCCCACGCTCCGTTCTCCTGCGGTGAAGCGATCGGCCGATCGGCTTCGCCCTCAGAGTAGATGACCTCGTCGTTTAAAGGTAGACGAAACCACCATTGACTGTCACAATCATCCGCAAGGCGCACACCCGGTGCCTGCACGCGAGCGAGCGGAGAGCGGATGTCTGGTCAGAGCAGTGAGTCCCGCAAGGTCGCCGGGGCGACCTATACCCGGGCGGGGAGCGAGTACTTCGAGAAGCGGACCCTCAAGAGGTCGGCCGGCGTCTGGGGACTGTGGGGCCTCGCGGTCGCCGCGGTCATCTCGGGCGACTTCTCGGGCTGGAACTTCGGCATCGACTTCGCCGGCTTCGGCGGGATGCTGATCGCCTTCGTGATCCTCGTCGTCATGTACTACGGCATGATCTTCTCGATCGGCGAGATGGCCGCAGCGATGCCGCACACCGGCGGCGCCTACTCCTTCGCCCGGTCGGCGATGGGACCCTGGGGCGGCCTGGTCACCGGAGCGGCCGAGACCATCGAGTACGTCGCCACCACGGCGGTGATCGTCTACTTCTCGGCGTCGTACGCGAACGGCATCACGAGCGAGCTGCTCGGCCTCGTCCTGCCGGGGTGGGTCTGGTACCTCATCCTGTACGTGGTCTTCATCGCACTGAACTCCGCGGGCGCCGCGATCTCGTTCCGTTTCGCGATCGTCGTCTCGGTGATCTCGATCGGCATCATCCTCGTGTTCTCGGCGATGGCCCTGTTCTCGGGCGCCTTCAGCTGGGACGCGCTGTGGGACATCGCGCCCGACGAGGGTCAGTCGGCGTTCCTCCCGCACGGCGTGCTCCCGATCCTGTTCGCGCTGCCGTTCGCCATGTGGTTCTTCCTCGGGATCGAAGAGCTCCCGCTCGCCGCCGAGGAGTCGCACAACCCGACGCGCGACATCCCCAAAGCGGGCTTCTGGGCCCGCGGCACGCTCATCGTCACCGGACTGCTGGTGCTGTTCCTCAACACGGGCGTCATCGGCGCCGAGGCGACCGGCACGGCGGGCGAACCCCTGCTGGACGGGTTCCGCGCCATCGTCGGCGACCAGCTCGCCGCCGTGCTCGCCCTGTTCGCCCTGATCGGCCTGCTGGCCTCGCTCCAGGGCATCATGTTCGCCTACGGGCGCAACATGTACTCGCTCTCGCGTGCGGGCTACTACCCTCGGTTCCTCTCGCTCACCGGCACCCGGCAGACGCCGTGGGTCGCTCTCGTCGTCGGTGCGGCGATCGGGTTCGTCGCCCTCATCGTGCTCGACGTGCTGGCCGCGCTCGATGCGGAGGGTGCGGGAACCGTCGCCGGCGCGATCGTGCTGAACATCGCCGTGTGGGGCGCGGTGCTCGCCTATGCGCTGCAGCTGATCTCGTTCATGATCCTGCGCCGCAAGTACCCGAACGTCGACCGCCCGTACCGCAGCCCGTGGGGTGTGCCCGGCGCGGCGATCGCGCTGGTGATCGCGGCGCTGATCTTCCTCGGGTTCCTCCTGAACCCGACGTTCGGTCCGGCCATCATCGCCATCGCGATCGTGTACGTGGTGATCCTGCTGGGCTTCGGCCTGTTCTTCCGGCACCGGCTCGTGCTCTCCCCCGAGGAGGAGTACGCGCTGTCCGGCGGCTCGCACGGCGACCCGCAGGCCGAGGGCTACGACGCGATGGAGGGCGAGGTGTTCGGCGGGGGCCGCTAGATCGGGGAGCGCGCCGGGGCCGTCACTTGCTGCTGAAGTCGAACGCCTTCAGCAGCTCGTCGACGGCCTTGTCGCGCTCGTCGCCGCCCTCCTCGAACATGTGCGTCACATGCGTGCGCAGGTGGTTCTCCAGCAGGAGGCGGTTGAGCGATTCGAGCGACCGCTGGATCGCCCTGGACTGCGTGATGATGTCCATGCAGTAGTCCTCGTTCTCGATCATCCGCGCGACGCCGCGCATCTGACCCTCCAGGATGCTGGTGCGATGCAGGGCGCGCTTCTTGATGTCTTCGATCACGCTTCGAGAGTACGCGCCCCGGCGGCCGCCGCGCTCAGTCCTCGAAGGGGTTCAGCACCGACAGTCCGGGGATGCTCGCCCCCGGGTCGACGCGTGAAAGGATGACGTCATGCCGCGAACACCGATGGCGATGCTCTCTCCCGCCGACCAGGAACGACGCCTCGCACTTCGTCGGATGAAGGCCGTCGCGCTCGGCTCGCTGATCTTCATGGCCGTCCTGTTCGTGGTCGCCTTCTGGCTGCAGGAGCGCCAGCCCTGGCTCGGATACGTGCGCGCAGCGGCCGAGGGCGGGATGGTCGGCGCGCTCGCGGACTGGTTCGCCGTGACGGCGCTGTTCCGACGCCCGCTCGGGCTCCCCATCCCGCACACCGCCATCATCCCGAGCCGCAAGGACGAGATCGGCCGCACGCTCGGCGAGTTCGTGGAGACGAACTTCCTCGAGGGATCCGTGGTGCGCGCCAAGCTGTCGACGACGGCGATCTCGCAGCGGGCCGGCGAATGGCTGCGGGAGCCGCAGCATGCGGAACGCGTCGGAGCGGAAGGCGCCACGATCGCCACGGCCGTGCTGAACGCGCTGAGCGACGACGACGTGCGCGACCTCATCACCGATCTGGCCAGGGAGCACCTCGTCTCCCCCGAGTGGGGCCCGCCGGCCGGTGCCTGGCTCGAGAAGATCGTCGAGGCCGACGCGCATCACGGGGCCGTCGATCTCGCCGTCGACACGGTCGGCCGCTGGCTCGACGCGAACGCGGCCTCGTTCTCGGGACTCATCTCGCGGCGCCTCCCCGGCTGGGTCCCGAAGCTCGCCCACCGCTTCGTCGACGACACCGCCTACAACGAGGCCGTGAAGTTCGTGCGCGCCGTGCGCGACGACCCGAAGCACCCCGCCCGCATCGCGATCGACGGCTACCTCGCCCGACTCGCCGACAATCTGCAGAACGACCCGGCGACGCGCGAGAAGCTCGAGAACGCCAAGGCCTCGCTCTTCGACAGCCCCCGCGTGGGCGCGCTGGCCGCCGAGGCGTGGAACACGGCGAAGAACGGACTCCTCACCGCACTCGCCGATCCCGAGAGCGGTCTTCGCCGACGCGCGGTGCAGGCGCTGCAGGAGGTCGGCGAGAGGCTGGCGACGGATGCCGCGCTGCAGCGCCGCGTCGACACCTGGGTCTCGGACGCGGCCGTGTTCCTCGTCGACCGCTACCGGCACGACATCGCGTCGATCATCACCGACACGGTCGAGCGCTGGGATCCCGCCGAGACGACCGAGAAGATCGAGCTCATGGTCGGGCGCGATCTGCAGTACATCCGCCTCAACGGCACGGTCGTCGGCGCCCTCGCGGGCCTGGCGATCTTCACGATCGCACACGCTCTCATCCCGGGCGCCTGACAGGAGCATCATGGCCCTCTCGCACGACCCCCTCTGGCCGCGCGCCGGCTCCTGGCCCGCCGTCGACGGAGAGGCGGATGCCGTGCTCCTCGGCGTCCCGACCTGGCGAACCTCGCTCTCGCCGACCGGCGCGCACGCGACACCGGCGGCGATCCGCGAGGCCCTCCCCCGCTACGGCGCGACCGTGCTCGGGCCGCCGATCGTCGACCTGGACGAGGCGCTCCGCATCAGGGACGCCGGAGACGTCGCCGAGCCGGACGGCGACGACGGCGAGGCGACGACCATCAGCCGTGTGCGGGAACTCTCCGAGGTCGCTCGTCTCGTGATCGCCCTCGGCGGCGACAACTCGCTCACGTACCCGGTCGCACTCGGCGCCCGGGCGACGGGCCTCATCACGTTCGACGCGCACTTCGATCTGCGCGACGGCGTCTCGAACGGCACACCCGTGCGCCGTCTCGTCGAAGACACCCCGGCGAGCGCGACGGTCGGCACGAGTCGCATCGATCCGACGAGGATCGTCCAGATCGGGATCGCGGACTTCGCCAACTCCGCCGCGTACGCGCGGCGCGCGGCGGACTGGGGCATCCGCGTCATCACGCTCGACGAGGTGCGTCGTCGGGGCGCAGCCGATGTGGTGGCCGAAGCGCTCGAGATCGCCGGATCCGGCGACGCACCCCGCATCCATCTCGACATCGACGTCGACGTCTGCGATCGCTCGGTCGCCCCCGGGTGCCCGGCGAGCGTGCCGGGCGGTCTGGCCGCCGGGGAGCTGCGGTCCCTCACGAGGGCCGTGGCCGCCGACGCACGAGTGGTGAGCGCGGACCTCGCCGAGGTCGACGCGACAGCCGACGCCGACGACGCACGAACGGTCCGACTGGCTGCGCTCTGCGTGCTGGAGCTTCTCGCTGGGCTCGCCTCCCGCTGATCGCTCGACCCCGGCGCGGGGCCTGCTCAGCGGACGATGAGCTCCGGGGTGATGAGCGCGTGCGCCTCGCCGGATTCCACCCGACGGGGCGAGACGACGTCGCCGGTCGGTCCCATGAGGAGCTGCAGCACGGCCTCCGCGACGTCCTCCGGACGCTGCTCGACGCTGGAGAATCCGAGCGCCTCGGCGGTGGGCGTGTTGTCGAATCCGATGACCGGCACCCGGACCCTGGCGTCGGCCAGCGCGAGCAGGGCGCCGACCGCGAGCGAGTCACTGGCGCAGACGATCGCGTCGGCGCGAGCACCGTCGCGGAGAGCGGCGGCGACGGCGTGCCGCGCACCCTGCACGGACTCCTCCGACACGATGCGCGCGCCCTGCACCCCTGCACGGTCGATGGCTTCCCGCCATCCGCGTTCGCGGTCGTCTCCGGTCCCGGACCCCGACGGCCAGCCAAGAAAGGTCACGCTGCCGCCGCGCTGCAGGGCGTGCTCGGTCGCCGCGCGTGTGCCGGCCGCGCCGTCGACATCGACCCAGAGGTGGGTGGGGTCGGCGATGTCGTCGTCGCCCCACGGGCGGCCGAAGGAGATGAAGGGCAGGCCGACGGCATCCAGCCGTCCGACGCGCGGATCGTCGCGCACGGTGCTGGTGATGATCGCGGCGTCGATCTCCGAACCCTCCCACAGCTCGGCGAGCCGCTCGAGCTCCTCGTGCGGAGTGCGTGCGGCGTACACGAGCATCCGCATCCCGCGCTCGCTGGAGCGCTCGGTGATCGCGTGTACGAAGCGGTCGAGCACGACGCCCGAGACTCCGCCGAGGTACGGGTCGAGGCGGATGCCGATGGTCGAGCTCCGCCGCAGGCGCAGTCTGCGCGCCGCCGCATGCCGGCGATATCCGAGCTCGTCGATCGAGGCGAGCACGCGCTCCCGCGTCGTGGGCTTGACGATGTCGGGGGTGTTCAGCACGTTCGACACGGTCTGGCGCGAGACGCCGGCGTGCGCGGCGACGTCTTCGACCGTGGGGGCCTTCGCCATCGCACTCCTCGATCCCGGCGGGCTTGACACGTCCGCTCCGCCGCACCTAGCGTATTCCATGCAGAGTTTGATCGTTCAAATTCTTACCGTTCGAACCTGTCCCGAGCGCACCTCATCAAAGGAGAGAGATATGACACGGCACACCACACGCGCCCTCCTCGGCACCGGGGCGGTGCTGCTCACCAGCACGCTCGTGCTCACGGGATGCGGCTCCGGCTTCTCCGGTGACGAGCCGGCGGGCGACTCCGACGGGCTCAGCTCGTCCGACGACGCGCTGACCCTGTTGATCGGGTCGTCGGGAGACGCCGAGACCGAGGCCGTGCAGTCCGCGGTCGACGCCTGGTCGGAGGAGTCCGGCACGAAGGTCAGCGTGCAGGTCGCGAGCGACCTCGCCCAGGAGCTCTCCCAGGGCTTCGCGGCAGGCAAGCCGGCAGATCTGTTCTACCTCGCACCGGAGCAGATGGCCGGATACGCCTCGAACGGGTCGCTCCAGCCCTACGGCGACGAACTCGCCAACAAGGATGACTTCTACCCGTCCCTCGTCGAGAACTTCACCCTCGACGGCACCTTCTACTGCGCGCCGAAGGACTTCTCCACGCTCGCCCTCGTGATCAACACGCAGATGTGGGCGGAGGCGGGCCTGACCGACGCCGACCTCCCGAAGACGTGGGACGACCTCGCCTCGGTCGCTCAGAAACTCACCACCTCCGAGCACGTGGGCCTCGCGTTCGGCGCCGAGTATCAGCGCGTCGGCGCGTTCATGGCTCAGGCCGGCGGCGGCCTGGTCGACGACGGCACGGCGATCGCCGACGATCAGGCCAACGTCGACGCCCTCGACTACGTCAAGACGCATCTCGCCGACGGCACGTTCGCCTTCGCGAAGGACATCGGCGCGGGCTGGGGCGGCGAGGCGCTCGGCAAGGGGATGGCGGCCATGGTGATCGAAGGCAACTGGATCACCGGTGCGATGGCCAACGACTTCAGCTCGGTCGACTACACCGTGGCCGAGCTCCCCGAGGGCCCCGGCGGCCGGGGCACCCTGCAGTTCACCAACTGCTGGGGCATGGCGGCCGACAGCCCCAACCAGCAGGCTGCACTGGATCTCGTCGAGTACCTGACCAGCGCCGACAGCCAGCTCGCGTTCTCGAAGGCCTTCGGCCCGATGCCGTCGATCACCTCGGCGGCCGAGCAGTGGACGACCGACAACCCCGACCTCGCGCCGTTCCTCGCCGGTGCGGATCACGCGCAGTTCCCGCCGAACCAGGACGGCGCCGCCGACGTGATCTCCGACTTCAATGCACAGCTCGAATCGCTGAAGACGGGAGACCCCGCCCAGATCCTCGGCACCGTGCAGTCGAACCTCGAAGCGATCGTCGAATAGTCATGGCGGTGCAGGCCACGCCTCGCCGCGGAGGGGCCTCCGGGCTCCGCCGCGGCGAGGCCGCAGCCGGATGGCTGTTCACGGCTCCCGTGATCGTCATCCTCGGCGTCTTCCTCCTCGTCCCGGTGCTCATGGCGCTCTGGGTGAGCATGTCGGACTGGGCGGGACGCGGCAGTCCCCTCTCTCCATCGGTGTCGTTCGTGGGCGTCGACAACTACTCCGCGGTGCTCGTCGACGGCGGGCTCGCGACGAAGGACTTCGGCACGGCCCTCCGCAACAACGCCTGGTACGTGCTGCTGGTGGTGCCGCTGCAGACCGCGATCGCCCTCTTCCTCGCCGTGCTCGTGAACCGCGCCGTGCTGCGAGGCCGCGGGTTCTTCCGCACCGCCTATTACTTCCCCTCCGTCACGAGCTCCGTCGCGATCACGGTGCTGTGGCTGTTCCTGTTCTCGGCGAGCGGGGCCGTGAACAGCGTGCTCTCCTGGTTCGGCGTCAACGGACCGAACTGGTTCAACGACCCCCGCGGCATCCTGCATCTCGCCCTCGGCGGGATCGGTGTCGACGCCGGCCCCGCCGCGCTCACCGACGGCGGCATGCTCGGCATCTCGTGGTGGGAGTGGCTCGCCGGACCGTCGATCGCGATGAGCGCCTACATCCTCATGGCCATCTTCACGACCTCCGGCACGTTCATGCTGCTCTTCCTCGCCGGCCTGCAGAACCTCGGGGCCGATGTCGACGAGGCCGCCATGATGGACGGGGCGAACGGATGGCAGCGCTTCTGGCGCGTCACTCTCCCCCAGCTGCGCCCGACGCTGTTCACGGTCCTCACGCTGGGCCTCATCGGATGCTGGCAGGTGTTCGACCAGATCTACACCGGCACGCGAGGCGCTCCGAGCAAGACCACGCTCACGCCGGCCTACCAGTCCTACAAGACGGCCTTCACGGATCAGGAGTGGGGCCAGGGTGCAGCGATCGCCTTCATCCTCTTCGTCATCATCGTCGTGTTCACGCTGCTGCAGCGCTGGGTGCTGCGTGACCGGCCCGTGTCCCGCCGGCGCATCCGCGCCTACGAGATCACGTCGAAGGGAGGAGCGTCATGAAGCTGTCGTCGAAGCAGCTGACGTGGCAGATCGTGCTCTACGCGGTGCTGATCGTGCTCGCCCTGATCTACATCTACCCGTTCCTCATCCAGGTCTTCACGAGCTTCAAGACCGACGAGGATGCCGCATCGTCGGGCGTCGGCCTGCTCCCCGACTCGTGGACCTTCGCCGCCTACGAGCGCCTCTTCGCGAACTCGGACTTCCCGTCGTGGTTCGTCAACAGCGCCATCGTGACGATCTTCGTCACCGCCGGTCGCGTGTTCTTCAACTCGCTCGCCGGGTATGCGCTGGCCCGTCTGCGGTTCCGCGGGCGCGGCGTCGTGTTCGCCGCGCTCGTGGCCGTGATGTCGGTCCCGACCGTCGTGCTGCTGATCCCCAAGTTCCTCGTGATCAATCAGCTCGGCATCTTCAACTCCTACGCGGGCATGATCCTGCCGCTGCTCGTCGACGCCGCCGGGGTCTTCATCATGAAGAACTTCTTCGAGTCGATCCCCGTGTCGGTCGAGGAGCAGGCCCGCATCGACGGCGCCGGCACGTTCCGCATGTTCTGGTCGGTGGTGCTGCCGATGGCGACACCGGCCCTCATCACCATCGTCATCCTGTCGTTCCAGGGTTCCTGGAACGAGCTCAGCCACTTCATCGTGTCGACCAACGACCCCGCCCTGACGACGCTCACGAAGGGCGTCGCCTCGCTCGCGAGCGGCCAACTCAGCCAGGGCACCCAGTATCCGCTCAAGCTGGCGGCGGCCCTCATCATGACGATCCCCGTCGCCGTGATGTTCTTCGTCTTCCAGCGCCGCATCATGAATTCCACCGAAGGAGCCGTCAAGGAATGACCGACCGCCCCCACCTCCAGCCGCTGCTCGACGACGCCGTCATCGTGCTCGACGCCCCCACCCAGGTCTGGTCCGATCGCGCGGGGCGCGTCGGCACCGCCTCGATCCACGGCGTGTTCCACGGCGACGTCCGACACATCGCCGGGATCGACCTCGCGGTGCGCGGCACGGCTCTCGAGTCGATCGGATGCTCCTTGCCGACTCCGCAGCGGGTGCGGTTCACCGACCTGCTGCGCGGCCTCGACGACGCGGCGGCCGACCCCAAGCTGCGCCTCGACCGCGATCGCACCGTGACGGCGGGGCGGTTCACCGAGACGCTGCGGTTCTCCTCGCACCTCGAGGATGCCGTCGAGGTCGATGTCACGGTGCGCGTGCGGCCCGACTTCTCCCCCATGCAGCTCGTCAAGGCGGGAGTGCCAAGGGCGGAGCAGTGGACGTGGGACGGCGAGCGCTGCCGGGCCGGTGAGGCCTCGTTCGCGCTCTCGGCCCCGGGCGCCGCGGTGTCGGTCGAGGGAGGCGAACTCGTCGTCGCCTGGCGTGCGGTCGTCGAACCGCGCGCTGCCGTCGAGCTGTCCTGGGCGGCCGCCCTCGACGACCCGACGCTCGTCGTGACCTCGCCCACGCGTTCGGCCGACCTCCGCGATGTCGCCACCGGGATCGACCCCCGCGCCGCCCGGTGGCTCGACCGGGCCACGGCCGACCTCGACGCCCTGCGCCTGGCACTTCCCGATCACCCGGACGACGACTTCTATGCGGCGGGCGCTCCGTGGTTCTTCACCCTGTTCGGGCGCGACTCGATCTGGGCCGCGCGCCTCGCCCTGGCATCCGATCCGACGATCGCCGGGTCGACGCTCCGAGTGCTCGCGCGCCTGCAGGGCACGACCGTCGACCCGCGAACCGCCGAGGCCCCCGGCAAGATCGCGCACGAGCTGCGCAGCGCCGAGCTCTCCCTGCCCGGCGAAGGGGTGCTGCTCCCGCCCCTGTACTACGGCACGGTCGATGCGACGCCGCTCTGGGTGTGCCTGCTCGCCGATGCGCGCGACGCCGGCATGCCCGCCGGTGAACTCCGTGATCTGCTCCCCGCACTCCGCGCCGCCCTCCGCTGGATGATCGAGCACGGCGACGCCTCGGGCAGCGGCTTCATCGACTACGCCGATGAGACAGGGCACGGTCTCGCCAACCAGGGGTGGAAGGACTCCGGTGACTCGATCCAGTGGCGCGACGGCCGACTCGCGGAGGGGCCGATCGCTCTGAGCGAGGTGCAGGGCTACGCCTACGAGGCCGCCGTGCGCGGTGCGGCGCTGCTCGACGAGCTGGGCGAGCCGGGCGGCGACGAGCTGCGCTCCTGGGCGGCGGACCTGCGGCAGCGGTTCCACGAGGCGTACTGGGTGACGACCCCCGAGGGGCGATACCCGGCCATCGCGCTCGACGCGCACGGCGCCCCGGTCGACACGCTCACGAGCAACATCGGCCACCTGATCGGCACCGGTCTGCTCGACGCCGACGAGGAGCGCGCGTGCGCCGAGCTCCTCGACGGCGAGAGCATGTCGAGCGGCTACGGCATCCGCACCATGTCGACGGATGCCGCCGGCTACTGGCCGCTCAGCTACCACGGCGGCAGCGTGTGGACCCACGACACCGCGATCGCCGTGCACGGGATGCTGCGCGCCGGCCTCGCAAATCACGCCCGCGGCATCGCCGGGCAGCTGCTCGATCTCGCCGAGGGGTTCGACTATCGCGTTCCCGAGCTGCACTCGGGCGAACCGCGCGTGCCAGGCGGCCGCCCCGTGCCCTACCCGGCCGCCTGCCGCCCGCAGGCCTGGTCGGCCGCCGCCGCCGTGGTGTGCGCGGAGGCACTGCGCTGAGTCGTCCGCTGACGGCATCCGATCGGTGGCGTCAGCGGATGGCCGCTCCGTCCTTCCACACGCGCGCGACCAGCGGCACGCCGGGGCGGTAGGCGAGGTGGATGCGCGTCGGCACGTCCAGCAGCACGAGGTCCGCTCGGGCACCGGGCGCGATGATCCCGATGTCGTCCCTGCGCAGCGCGCGTGCACCCCCGGCGGTCGCCGCCCACACGGCTTCCGCCGGGGTCATGCCCATGTCGCGCACGGCGATCGCGATGCAGAACGGCATCGACGAGGTGAAGCTCGAGCCGGGATTCGTGTCGCACGCGATCGCGACGGTCACTCCCGCGTCGATCAGCCGTCGCGCATCCGGATAGGGCTGTCTCGTCGAGAACTCGACGCCCGGGAGCAGCGTCAGGACGGTGTCCGAGCCGGCGAGCGCGATGACGTCGGCGTCGGTCAGATAGGTGCCGTGATCCACCGAGGCGGCGCCGAGCTCGACCGCGAGCCGCACCCCGTCGCCGGGGCCCAGCTGGCTCGCGTGCAGGCGAGGTCGCAGCCCGCGCGCGATTCCCGCGTCCAGGATACGGCGCGACTGCGCGACCGTGAACGCCCCCGTCTCGCAGAACGCGTCGACCCATCGCGCGTGCGGAGCGCAGGCTGCGAGCATAGGGCCGCAGACGAGGTCGACGTACTCCTCGGGGTGCTCCGCATACTCGGCGGGTACGATGTGCGCGCCGAGGAACGTGACCTCCGAGGTCACCTCCGCGGCGAGACGCACCAGCCGCTGCTCGTCGGCGACGGTGAGGCCGTACCCGCTCTTGATCTCGACCGTGGTCGTGCCCTGGGCGAGCATCTCGTCGACGAACCCGCGCAGCCGAGAGCGCAGCTCGGCATCCGTCGCCGCCCTGGTCGCCGCCACCGTGGAGCGGATGCCGCCCGCGGCATACTTCTGGCCCGCCATGCGCGCCTCGAACTCGGCGGCGCGGTCGCCGCCGAACACGAGGTGGCTGTGACTGTCGACGAAGCCGGGGATCATCGCGCGTCCGCGCGCATCGATCACGTCGTCCGACGACGGGGCGTCGGCGGACGGACCGACCCAGGCGATCCGCTCCTGCTCGATCAGCACGGCCGCGTCGAGGATCGTGCCGCAGGGGTCGGTCGGGTCGGAGCCGGCGTTGGTGGTCAGCTCCCCGATGCCGGTGATGAGCGTGGTGTTCACAGCATCGGCACCTTCAGTCCGCGTTCCCTCGCGATGTCCCGCGCGTGCTCGTACCCGGCGTCGACGTGCCGCATGACCCCGGTGCCCGGGTCGTTCGTCAAAACGCGCTCGAGCTTCTCCGCGGCGAGCGCCGACCCGTCGGCGACGGTGACCTGACCGGCGTGGATGGAGCGGCCAATGCCGACCCCGCCGCCATGGTGCAGCGACACCCAGGAGGCCCCGGACGCCGTGTTCAGCAGCGCGTTGAGCAGCGGCCAGTCGGCGATCGCGTCCGAGCCGTCCTTCATGCCCTCCGTCTCGCGGTAGGGCGAGGCGACCGATCCCGAGTCGAGGTGGTCGCGGCCGATGACGATGGGCGCCGAGAGCTCCCCGGAGGCCACCATCTCGTTGAACTTCAGCCCGGCGAGATGCCGCTCCTTGTAGCCCAGCCAGCAGATCCGCGCCGGCAGCCCTTCGAAGTGCACGGTCGAGCCGGCCTTGTCGAGCCAGCGGTGCAGCGCGGTGTCCTCGGGGAACAGCTCGGCGACGGCCCGGTCGGTCCTGCGGATGTCCTCGGGGTCTCCCGAGAGCGCTGCCCAGCGGAACGGCCCTCGCCCCTCCTCGAACTGCGGACGGATGTAGGCGGGGACGAACCCGGGGAACTCGAACGACCTGGCGAAGCCCCCGAGTTGCGCTTCCGCCCGGATCGAGTTGCCGTAGTCGAAGACCGCTGCGCCGGCATCCTGGAATGCGACCATGGCTGCGACGTGGGCGGCCATCGAGGCCCTGGCCCGGTGCGTGAACCCTGCCGGGTCGCGCTCGGCCTCGGTCTTCCAGTCCTCGAGGGCCACGCCGATCGGGAGATACGCGAGGGGATCGTGGGCGCTGGTCTGGTCGGTGACGATGTCGATGGGCACTTCCCGGCGGCGGAGCTCGGGGAAGACCTCGGCCGCGTTGCCGACGACGCCGACGGAGAGAGCCTCTCCTGCGTCCTTCGCGGCGACGACCCGGGCGACGGCGGCGTCGAGGTCGGTGGTGTACTCGTCGAGGTAGCCGTGCTCGACGCGGCGCGCGAGCCGTGACTCGTCGACGTCGACGATCAGCACGACCCCCTCGTTGAGGGTGACGGCGAGCGGCTGTGCTCCGCCCATCCCGCCCGCTCCGCCGGTGAGGGTCAGCGTGCCTTTCAGCGAGTCGCGTCCGAGCGAGCGGGCGACGGCCGAGAACGTCTCGTAGGTGCCCTGCAGGATCCCCTGCGTCCCGATGTAGATCCAGGAGCCGGCCGTCATCTGGCCGTACATGATCAGCCCCAGCTCCTCCAGGCGGCGGAACTCCGGCCAGTTGGCCCAGTCGCCGACGAGGTTCGAGTTGGCGATGAGCACCCGCGGCGCCCACTCGTGCGTGCGGAAGACGCCGACCGGCTTCCCCGACTGCACGAGCAGGGTCTCGTCGGGTTCGAGCTCGTCGAGGGTCCGCACGATCGCGTCGTACGCCTCCCAGCTTCGGGCCGCCCGGCCGGTCCCGCCGTAGACGACGAGGTCCTCGGGGTGCTCGGCCACCTCGGGATCGAGGTTGTTCATCAGCATCCGCTTGGCCGCCTCGGCCCCCCAGCTCTTGGCGGTGCGCTGGTTGCCGCGCGGGGCGCGGATCGTGCGCGCGGTGTCGGTGGTCGTGCGGGTCGTCGGTGTCCGGTCAGTCATGCGCGTGCTCCTGTGCGATGCGGGCGACGGAGCCGGACTGCACCAGCGCGGTCACGGCCTCCATGTCGGGTGAGAGGTACTGGTCGGGTCCTGGGCCGGCGGCGACGGTGCGAACGAGGTCGCGTACCGCACCGGTCGCCGGCCCTGCCTGCAACGGCGCGCGCAGGTCGAGGGCCCGCGCCCCGGTGAGGATCTCGATGGCCAGCACGCGCCCGAGCCCGTCGACCGCGCGACGCAGCTTGCGCGCGGCCGCCCACCCCATCGAGACGTGGTCCTCCTGCATGGCCGACGAGGGGATGGAGTCCACGGATGCCGGGGCGGCGAGGCGCTTGAGCTCGGAGACGATGCCCGCTGCGGCGTACTGCGCGATCATGAGCCCGGAGTCGACGCCGACCTCGTGGGCGAGGAACGGGGGGAGCCCGTGGTTGCGGGCCGGGTCCAGCGCACGGTCGGTGCGTCGCTCGGAGACCGAGGCGACGTCGGCCACCGAGATGGCGAGGAAGTCGAGCACGGCGGCGACCGGCGCTCCGTGGAAGTTCCCGTTCGACTCGATCCGCCCGTCGAGGGTGATGACGGGGTTGTCGATCACGCTCATCAGCTCGCGGTCGGCGATCAGCGTGGCGTGCGCCATGGTGTCGCGGGCGGCGCCGTGCACCTGCGGCGAGCAGCGCAGGGAGTAGGCGTCCTGCACCCGGCCGTCCTCCGGGCCCTTGTGGCTGTGCACGACGGGCGAGTCGCCGAGGAACGATCGAAGGTTGCGCGCGGACTCGGCCTGCCCGAACTGTGGCCGCAGCATCATGAGGTCGGCGGCGAACACGGCATCCGTCCCGAGCTGCGACTCGATCGACATCGCCGCGGCGATATCGGCCGTCACCATCAGGGTCTCGAGGTCGTGCAGCGCGAGGGCGAGCATGGCCAGCATCCCGTCGGTGCCGTTGATGAGGGCGAGCCCCTCCTTCTCGACGAGTTCCAGGGGCGGGATCCCCGCAGCGGCGAGCGCATCGGCCGCGGAGACGATCTCGCCGCCGCGAACCCGCACCTCTCCCTCGCCCATCGCGGCGAGAGCGATGTGGGCGAGCGGCGCGAGGTCACCGGAGCATCCCAGCGATCCGTACTCGCGCACGATCGGCGCGATCCCGGCATTCAGCAGGGCCGCGTAGGTCTCCACCACCGCGGGGCGCACGCCCGTGCGGCCCGATGCCAGCGTCTGCAGGCGCAGGAGCTGGAGACCCCGCACGACCTCGCGCTCGACCTCTGGCCCCGTCCCCGCAGCGTGCGAGCGGATCAGGCTGGCCTGCAGCTGCCGACGACGGTCGGCCGCGATGAACGTGGTGGCGAGAGCGCCGAAGCCGGTCGACACCCCGTAGTGCGGATTCGGATCGGCGGCGAGTCCGTCGACGACCGCTCTGGTCTGCCGCACCCGGTCGAGGGCTTCGGGCGCGAGGACGACGGCGGCATCGTGGCGGGCGACGGCGACGACGTCGGAGATCGTGAGCGGGGCGGCACCCACGACGACGGAGGAGGAAGAGCTCATGGTTCGATTCCACACCCGCGCAGTGGTGTCGGACAGGGCGCCATGGCATCCTGTGTCTGTGATCTCAGACACAGGGGCAGGACGCGAGCGCGGCCCCGGCGCGCAGGTTCCGGCGGCCGACAACACGCTGCGGATGCTGCGCTATCTCGCCGGACGCCCGGCGCCGGTGGCCGCGTCGGCCATCGCCCGCGATCTCGCGCTCCCCCGGTCGACGGTCTACCACCTGCTCACGACCCTGGCCGAGCACGGCTTCGTCCTGCACCTCGCCGAGGAGCGCCGGTGGGGTCTCGGCACCTCGGCGTTCGAACTCGCCGGCGGCTACGCGAGGCAGCAGCCCCTCGCCCGGCTCGGTCGACCGCTCGTCGCGGCCCTGTCCGACCGCCTCGGCGAGAGCGCGCATCTCGCGGTCATGAGCGGCGGCGACGTGCTCTACATCGTGGAGGAGAGAGCGCCGCGGCGCCCCGCGCTCGTCACCGACGTCGGGGTGCGGCTTCCCGCACACCTCACCGCGTCCGGCCGCGCGATGCTCGCCGCCCTCCCCCGGGAGCAGGTGCGCGCGCTGTACCCGAGCGCCTCGGCGTTCCCCGACCGCACGGGACTCGGGCCCCGTACGCCCCGCGAGCTCCGTGAGGTGCTGCGCACCGTGCGCGAGCGCGGCTACGCGACGGAGGACAGCGAGGTCGCCGACGGACTGCGCAGCGTCGGCGCCGTCGTCCGCGACCATGCCGCGTGGCCGGTCGCCGCCGTCGCCGTCACGTGGGCCGACCCCGAGCTCGACGGAGGCGTGCTGGCGGCGGCCGTGCGCGACACCGCGTCCGTCCTCCAGGCGCGCCTGCGCCGGTGAGGCGGCTGCGCCGGCGCGATGTCTCAGGACTGCGACACCCGTGCGACAGGGCAGCGACACCGGCTGGATACTCTCGAAGCATGACCACGCGACGCTCCGCCTCCGTCCCTCGTCTCGGCCTGGCCGCCGCCTGCTCCGCGCTCATCCTGCTCGCCGGGTGCGCACCCGAGCCCGCGGCCGACGCGCCGACCTCCGCCCCGAAGCCGACGCCCACCGCGTCCGCGACGCCGTCGACCGTCACCGTGGCCGGCTACGACGTCGGGGAGTTCCCTCCCGTGCCTCTGTTCGTGCTGCCGGATCTGTCGCTGCTCGACTCGTCGGCCTCGGCGTTCACGATCGAGGTGAACGAGGCGCTGGCGGGGATCCCGGGAGTCGTGGCCTCCCCCGCGCACTGCGACGCCGGAGGGGCGGTGGTGTCGGGCTCCGGCACCGCGTATCTCTACGGAGATGGCTCCGGTACCTTCACAGGTCCCGACGGGACGGTGCAGAACTTCGGAGACGGATCGGGCACCTCGACGATCAACGGGGTCGCGATCCAGAACTTCGGAGACGGCTCGGGAAACTACACCGACGGCACCGTGACCATCCAGAACTTCGGCGACGGATCCGGCACGTACGCGGACGCGAGCAAGACCGTGCAGATCTTCGGCGACGGATCGGGGACCTACACCGACGGCACCAGGACGATCCAGAACTTCGGCGACGGATCCGGCACCTACACCGACGGCACCGTCACGATCCAGAACTTCGGCGACGGATCGGGGAACTACGCCGACGGTCGCATCACCATCCAGAACTGGGGCGACGGCACGGCACGCGTCGGCAGCGAGACGGTGAAGGCCGCTCCCCTGCCGCCCGTTCCCGAGCTCGGGGTGTTCCCTCCGCTCGGCGCACTCGCTCCCGTGGCGTCGTGCGGCACGACGCTCACCTTCGCCGACGGCGTGCTCTTCGACTTCGACAGGAGCGACATCCGCGCGGATGCCGCATCCACCCTCGCGACCGTGGCCGAGGTGCTCACGCGCCTCGGGGTGAGCGACGCTGCCGTCAGCGGGCACACCGACGCGATCGGATCGGATGCCGAGAACCAGACCCTGTCGGAGGAACGCGCGCAGTCGGTCGTCGCAGCGCTCGAAGATCGCGGTGTCACGACGACCCTCACCGCGGAGGGCTTCGGCGAGAGTCGCCCGGTCGCGGCCAATGAGATCGACGGTGTCGACAACCCGGCCGGCCGCCAGCTGAACCGCCGGGTCGAGATCTTCATCCCTGCGACGTTCTGATGCTCGGAGGCATCCGAACGAGGTCGACACGAGAGGATAGGGACATGCGCCGCCGCAGAACGAGATCGATCCTGGTGGGGCTCGTGCTGCTCGGGTCCCTGACGACGACGGGATGCACGGTGTCCATCGTCGATCCGTCGGCCGATGACGCACCGACTCCGGCCCCGGCCGCATCCGACGCACAGGTCGAGCGCTCGACACCGACACCGCGACCGACCACAGATGCACGCATGGAGAGCTCCGGCCTGAGCGCCGAAGGCCAAGCCGATCGCGACAGGCTGATCGCCGCCGCGTCGACGACCGCGGCCTGCCCGACCGGTCCGATCACCGCGGACGGAGCGGTGATCCGCATCGAGGGCTCCTGTCCCGACCTCGTCGTCGAGGCGGATGCGGCGGTCGTGGTCGCAGACGACGTGCAGCGCCTCGTGCTCTCCGGGGACGGCACCGTGGTCTACGTGGAGACAGTGGATGCCGTGTCGGTGTCGGGCAGCGCCAGCTCGGTGTTCTGGGCGGGCGCCACCCCGTCCGTGAACGACACCGGCACGGCCAATACGCTGCGGAGGGGCTGAGCAGTGGACGCGCCAGATCGCCCCGGCATCCTCCTCGTCGACGACGACGACGCGATCGCGACCGCGCTCGGGCCGTTCCTCGAGCGCAGCGGCTTCTCCGTGCGGATCGCCGGCGACGGGCGCGACGCGCTCCGCGAAGTCGAGCGCGAAGTGCCGGACCTCGTCGTCTGCGACGTACTCATGCCCCACGTCGACGGTCGGGAGTTCGTCCGTCGGGTGCGCGCCAGGCAGCTCTGGCTGCCCATCATCCTGCTCACGCAGGTCGGCGAGTCGTGGGAGCGCAGCGCCGCCCTCGACGAGGGCGCCGACGACTACCTCAACAAGCCGTTCGACCCGCATGAGCTGATCTCGCGCATCCGGGCTGTGCTCCGCCGTACGGCCCAGGGCGGTGCCACGCTGCGGTCGGCGCATCGGCTGCGCGCCGCCGATCTCGTCCTCGACAGGACGGCGCGTCGAGTGTGGAGAGCGGATGCCGAGCTCTCGCTCACCCCCAAGGCGATGACGCTCCTGGAGTACCTGATGCTCCACCCGGGCGAGGTCCACACCCGCGAGCATCTGCTCGCCACCCTGTGGGGGTTCGACTTCACGACATCGAGCCGTGCCGTCGACCACCGCATCGCCGAGCTGCGGCGGGTCCTCGGCGAGACCGGCGCAGGGAGTCCCTTCATCGAGACCGCTCAGAGCATCGGGTACCAGTTCGTCGCACGGGTGGTGCCCGCGTGAGCCGCGCCGGAGATGTCGCGCTCAGCGTGCTCACCGCGCTCCCCCTCGGCATCTGCGCGCTCACCGCGGGAGGGATGCTGGTCGCCGGTGACGAGCGCATCCTCGCCATGGAGCTCGCTCTCCCGGTCGGCGTGCTCGTCGCCGGCTCCCTCGTGTCGGCGATCCCGCTCAGCATCCTCGTCTGGCGGCGCCGACGTGCCGCAGCCGGACACGCGCGGCAGCGGGCGACAGCTGCAGCGGCGCAGTCCGCCGCCGACCGGGAGCGCGCGAACCATCAACGCTTCCTCGCCCGACTCGACCACGAACTCAAGAACCCGCTCACCGCGATCCGCGCGACAGTCGCGACGGCGAACCCTCCGGCGGGCGCGAGCGGCGCAGCCGGCGCGGCCGTCCGGGACACAGCCTGGGACACGGTGGACGCGCAGGCGCAGAAGCTGAGCGGCCTCGTGAGGGACCTCCGCAAGCTGTCGGAGCTCGAGACACGACCCCTGGAGAGGGAGCCGGTGTCACTCGAGGAGATGCTGGCCGAGGCGATCGAGGCCCTGGGTCACCAGGATCCCGCCGCACGGGCACGAACCGTGCTGTCCGTGACCCGGGTCCCCTGGAGCGTGCCACCTCTGCAGCTCGACCTGGACCTCATGTCGCTCGCGATCGACAACCTCCTCGGCAACGCGGCGAAGTACTCCGTGCAGGGGCCGATCGAGGTCCGCCTGCGGGAGCAGGACGGCTGGGCGATCGTCGAGATCGCGGATGCCGGGCGCGGCATCCCTGCAGCAGAGCTCTCCTCCGTGTTCGACGAGCTCGCACGCGCGAGGAATGCGCGGGACGTCGCGGGCTCGGGTATCGGGCTGACGCTCGTCGCGACGGTCGTACGTCGGCACGGTGGCGATGTCTCCGTGCGTTCCGTCGAGGGCTCCGGAACCGTCGCCACCCTGCGCCTTCCCGTGCGCGAACGCGCCTGAAACCGCAAAAGGCCATCCCCCTGCAGGGATGGCCGGCCGTCGTCCGCGGACGACGCGGTTAACGCAGAAGAGCCACCCAGCTCTGGGTGGCTCTTCT